>CAZEZD010000530.1:0-2068 GCA_964516115.1 uncultured Hyphomicrobiales bacterium | reverse complement strand
TCGAAGTCGAGCGACTTCACCGCCTCGCGGTAGCTGAAGCCGCCGCCCATCGGGTTGGTCTTGGTGTCGTGCTGATGCAGGATGTCGAGGTTCAGCGCATTGGGCCACCAGTCCATGACCGACCTGGTCATGGCGGTATTGCCTCCGTGCATCACCGGGCATTTGCCGGCCGCCGTCGTTCCGTCCATCTCTCTCTCCGATCGTGTCTCATCTCGCGAGGTCCGGTGGAACCTGGTTCCGACCGCATCCCACTGCAATTCCGGCTGGCGGCGGGGGAAGAGCCTCACCCGGTCGGACGGATTGCGCGGCCCTGCGCGCCACCACCGGCCCCGCCCTGCGGCGGCCGGCGGGCGTCGTAAAGCTCACGACGATCCCGCTCCGCCTCCCTTGTAGCGAAGGCTTGTGATTAGACTAAGTTGAATTTGCTGATTGCGACGATAAGTTCATCTGATGATCAACTTCACGTTCAAACAGCTCCGCTATTTCGACGCTCTGGCGCGCCATGGCCATTTCGGGCGCGCCGCCGACGCCTGCGCCATCTCGCAGCCGGCGCTTTCGATGCAGATCAAGGAGCTGGAGGAGTCGCTGGGAACGCCGCTTTTCGAGCGCAGCGCCCGGCAGGTGCGGCTGACCGCCTTCGGGGAGGCATTCTCGGTCCGGGCCCGCGACATCCTTCGAGCGGTGGACGAACTGGCCGATCTCGCCCGCGCCTCGGGCGAAGGGCTGGTCGGCCGGCTGCGCATCGGCATCATCCCGACGGTCGCCCCCTATCTCCTGCCGGCGATCATCGCCGACCTGACGCAGATCCACGCCGGGCTCGACATCCACGTGCGCGAGACGCAGACGCCGAAGCTGATCCAGGAGCTCAGCGAGGGACGGCTCGATACCGCCATCGTCGCCCTGCCTGTTTCGGAGCCGTCGATGACGGAGGTGGCGCTGTTCTCGGAGGATTTCGTCCTCGTCCGCCCCGGCGAGGACGAGGGCAAGGCGGTGCCGAGCGGCGACATGCTGCGCGAGATGCGGCTGCTGCTGCTGGAGGAGGGCCACTGCTTCCGCGACCAGGCGCTGTCCTTCTGCGGCATGACCTCGACCCGCCCGAAGGAACTGCTCGACGGCAGCTCACTGTCGACCCTCGTCCAGATGGTTGGCGCCGGCATGGGCGTGACCCTCATCCCGGAGATGGCCGTGGCATTGGAAAGCCGTTCGGCGCCGGTGTCGATCGCCCGCTTCGACAGCCCGCGGCCGTCGCGCACGATCGGCATGATCTGGCGCAGGACGAGCCCGCTCTCCGCGCAGTTGTCGCAGATCGCCACCGTCGTGCGCCGTTCGGCCGAGGCGGTGCGCGGAACCGTGATGGCCTGAGGGCGCCGGCGACTCGTCCGGAACCGTCCGCGGGCGACAGCGTTGTTCCCCTGACAACGCAACCGAAGGAGACAGGTCATGGGTCTTGGACGTGGTGCTCTCTTGTGGATTCTCGGCATTCCCCTGCCGATCATCATCCTGCTCGCCATCTTCTGGAGCTGACCGGGCGGGCATAAATTCCGTATTGAAAGACATCAGGAGGCGGGACGCGGTTCCGCCTCCTTTTCGTTTGGGCGGAGGGACAGTCTCCGTCGACGTCCCGGCTCAGCGGACCAGTTGCTCGACCGGCGCCGACAGGGCGACGCGAAGCCCGTCCCCGGACCAGTCATAGCTCATGACGCCCTTGAGCTGGCGCTGGACGCTCATCTCGATGAGCTGGCTGCCGAAGCCGCGATGGGTCGGCGGATCGTCCGTGGTCGCGGCTGTTCTTTCGTGCCATTCCAGTGTGACGTCGGAGGGCGTGTACTCCCACGCGACCCGGAGTTCGCCGCTCTCGTCGGTGAGGGCACCGTACTTGGCGGCGTTGGTTGCCAGTTCGTGGAAGACGAGGGCGAGGCTGGTGGTGGCGTTGGGGCCGAGCATCAGGTCCGGACCGGAAATGACCAGCTGTTCGGGACGGTCGACATGCGGCGCCAGGATCCGCTTCAGCAGGTCGGCAAGCTGGATCGTCTCCGCCATTTCGGTCTCGCCGAGCACCGCCGACCGG
>CAZEZD010000529.1:0-2070 GCA_964516115.1 uncultured Hyphomicrobiales bacterium | reverse complement strand
TCGAGGTGGTCTACAACAAGGCCATCCAGGCCCTGCGCGGCCTGTCGCTGGCCGTTCCCAAGGGCAAGATCGTCGCCCTGCTCGGCTCCAACGGCGCCGGCAAGTCGACGGTGCTGAAAGCCGTCTCCGCTTTGCTGCCGATGGAGAACGGGCTGGTGACCGAGGGCCGCATCAGCTTCGACGGCGAGCCGGTCGAGCAGAGCGCGCCGCACAAACTCGTCCGCCGCGGCCTGTTCCACGTCATGGAGGGCCGCCGCATCTTCGGCGACCTGACGGTGGAGGAGAACCTCACCGCCGCGACCTATGCGCTGACCGGGCGTCCGGACGTGACGGCGGATTTCGATATCGTCTATCGCTACTTTCCGCGCCTCGCCGAGCGCCGCAAGTCCATTGCCGGCTATCTGTCGGGCGGCGAGCAGCAGATGCTGGCCATCGGCCGCGCGCTGGTGGCGAAGCCCCGCGTCATCCTGCTGGACGAGCCCTCGCTCGGCCTCGCCCCGCTGCTGGTCGAGGAGATCTTCTCCATCATCGCGCGGATCAACCGGGAAGAGGGCGTCTCCATGCTGCTCGTCGAGCAGAACGCCTCCGTCGCCCTCTCCATCGCCCACTACGGCTACATCATGGAGACCGGGCGCATCGTCATCGACGGGCCGACCGAGAAGCTCGTCGCCGACCGCGACGTGCAGGAGTTCTATCTCGGCCTCGCCCACAAGAGCTATCGCGACATCAAGCACTACAAGCGGCGCAAGAGGTGGCTGTCATGACCGCAAGCGTCCTTCCGCTCGACATGGCCCGCGAGGCCGCGAACCCCGCCGCCACCGATCCGGCCGCGGCCCTGCCGCCGCTCTCGGTCGTGCAGATGCTGAAGAAGCACGCGATGGAGCGCGGCAGCGAAATCGCCATCCGGCAGAAGCGCTTCGGCATCTGGCAGCCGACGACCTTCGCCGACTACTGGCTGCGCTCCTGCCACGTCGCGCTCGGCTTCCGGGCGCTCGGCCTCGCGCCGAAGGGCCATGTCGGCATCATCTCCGAGAACCGCATCGAATGGGTGCTCTCGCAGATGGGTGCCGGCGTCCTCGGCGCGGTGACGGTCGGCGTCTACCCGACCAGCCCCTCCAACGAGGTGGCCTATGTCCTCGACCACGCCGACTGCGCCATCGTCGTCTGCGAGGACCAGGAGCAGATCGACAAGGTGGTCGAGGCGCGCGCCGACCTGCCGAAGGTCAGGAAGATCATCGCGCTGGAGAACCGCGGCCTTTCCGGCTACGAGCCCGGTCTCGTCATGACCTTCGACGAGGTCGAGGCGCTGGGCCGGGCGGAATACGAGAAGAACCCCGGCATCATTGACGAGCTGATGCAGGGGCATTCGCTCTCCGACATTGCTCTGCTCATCTATACATCCGGATCAACCGGCAAGCCGAAGGGGGCCATGCTCTCCTTCCGCAACATCCGCGCCGGCGCCAACGGCCTGCTCGACCGCTACGGCATCGGGCATGGCTGGACGACGCTGTCCTATCTGCCGCTCTGCCACGTCGCCGAGCAGGCCACCACCATCTTCGGCCCGCTCTATTCCGGCAGCCAGGTGAACTTCGGCGAGCGCCTGCGCACGGTGCAGGAGGACCTGCGCGAGGTGGCGCCGATGACCTTCCTCGGCGTGCCGCGCATCTGGGAGAAGATGCACTCCGGCATCCGCGTGAAGATGTACGAGGCGCGCCCCGTCCAGAAATGGCTCTACAGGACGGCCTTCGACCTCTGCTCGCCCTTCGCCGACAAGCCGCGCGGACAGTGGTCGCTTGCCGACAGGGCCAAATATGCGCTCGCCTATGTCGCGGTGTTCCGCGCGCTGAAGAACGCCATCGGCCTCACCCGCTGCCGCGTCGCCTTCACCGGCGCTGCCCCCATTTCGCCGGAGGTGATCCGCTTCTTCCGCGTCATCGGCGTGCCGCTGGTGGAGATCTACGGCATGACCGAAACCTCGGGCGGCATCCTGGGCCAGACGCCCGACGACGTCATCATCGGCACGGTCGGCAAGCCGATGAAGGGCACGCAGGTCCAGCTCGCCGAGGACGG
>CAZEZD010000528.1:0-2078 GCA_964516115.1 uncultured Hyphomicrobiales bacterium | reverse complement strand
CCTCGAGGGTCACATAGGTCGAGGTCCCGGTATTGTAGAGACGCCGGTTCGCGTACTTCTTGATGGTCACCGGATCATTCTTCGCCATCGTTCCCCCTGGACATACTCGCTGGCGTCTCTCCCCAGGGACGCCATGATACCGTCACGATAGGGGGTTTTGGCAGGCGCTGCCACGGTTTTGTGCACCGCCGCTGCCGCCACCCCGCCGAACGCATCGCGCATTGGCAATTGGGCGCGGTTGACAGGCGCCGGCTGCCGCAGACAAGGTCAGATCGAGGGTCGCCGCCGCACTCGGCAGGCGCCACGCACCAGGAGGTTTCCATGTCCGAGGACGTTGTCATCGTCGGCGCCGCCCGCACGGCCGTCGGCTCGTTCAACGGGGCGCTGTCGTCCCTTCCCGCCCACGAGCTCGGCGCGGTGGCGATCAAGGCCGCGCTCGATCGCGCCGGGGTGAAGCCCGAGGAGGTGGACGAGGTCGTGTTCGGCCAGATCCTCACCGCCGGCGTCGGTCAGAACGCCGCCCGCCAGGCCGCGATGAAGGCCGGCATCCCCGCCGAGAAGACCGCCTGGGCGCTCAACCAGCTCTGCGGTTCGGGCCTGCGCACGGTCGCCGTCGGCATGCAGCAGATCGCCAACGGCGACGCCAGGATCATCGTGGCCGGCGGCCAGGAGAGCATGAGCCAGGCCCAGCATGTCGCGCATCTGCGCAACGGTACGAAGATGGGCTCGCTCGAGATGGTCGACACCATGCTGAAGGACGGCCTGATCGACGCCTTCCACGGCTATCACATGGGCATCACCGCCGAGAACGTCGCCGAGAAGTGGCAGATCACCAAGGAGGAGCAGGACCAGTTCGCCGTCGCCTCCCAGAACAAGGCCGAGACGGCCCGCAACGGCGGCAAGTTCAAGGACGAGATCGTCCCGGTGACCATCAGCACGCGCAAGGGCGACATCGTGGTCGACACCGACGAGTACATTCGTGACGGTGCCAATATCGAGGCGATGGGCAAGCTGAAGCCGGCCTTCAAGAAGGACGGCACGGTGACCGCCGGCAACGCCTCGGGCATCAATGACGGTGCCGCCGCCATCGTCCTGATGACGCGCTCGGAAGCCGAGAAGCGCGGCCTGAAGCCGCTCGCCACGATCAGGTCGTGGGCGACCGCGGGCGTTGACCCGGCGGTCATGGGCACCGGCCCCATCCCGGCCTCGCGCAAGGCGCTGGAAAAGGCCGGCTGGACCGTGAAGGACCTCGATCTCGTCGAGGCCAACGAGGCCTTCGCCGCGCAGGCCATCGCCGTGAACAAGGACATGGGCTGGGACACCACGAAGGTGAACGTCAATGGCGGCGCCATCGCCATCGGCCACCCGATCGGCGCCTCCGGTGCCCGTGTCCTGGTCACCCTGCTGCACGAGATGCAGAAGCGCGATGCCAAGAAGGGCCTCGCCACGCTGTGCATCGGCGGCGGCATGGGCGTTGCCATGTGCGTGGAGCGCTGAGCGCGTCCACGGACGGGCACCTTCGTCCTGACTTACGCCGGAGACGGGTCCGCCTCCGGTGCCTGCTTCATCCCCCGATGAAGATACATGCAACCTGGCACACCAGATGCCGGGAGCGATGGACCGTCATTCCAAGGGAACCACCAGAGGGAGTTCATACATGGCACGAGTCGCACTGGTCACCGGAGGGTCGCGCGGCATCGGCGCCGCCATCTCCAAGGCGCTGAAAGCCGCCGGCTACACGGTGGCCGCCAACTACGCCGGCAACGACGAGGCCGCCGCGGCCTTCAAGGCGGAAACCGGCATTCCGGTGTTCAAGTGGTCGGTCGCCGACTACGAGGCCTGTGCCGCCGGCATCGCCAAGGTGGAGGCCGAACTCGGCCCCGTCGACGTGCTGGTCAACAATGCCGGCATCACGCGCGACGCCATGTTCCACCGGATGACGCCCGCCCAGTGGAAGGAGGTCATCGACACCAACCTGTCCGGTGTCTTCAACATGACGCATCCGCTGTGGACCGGCATGCGTGACCGCAAGTTCGGCCGCGTCATCACCATTTCCTCGATCAACGGCCAGAAGGGCC
>CAZEZD010000527.1:0-2082 GCA_964516115.1 uncultured Hyphomicrobiales bacterium | reverse complement strand
CCCGCCGCCCTCGTCACCGGCGGCTCCCGCGGCATCGGCGCGGCCATCGTTGCCCGGCTCGCCGCGCGCGGCATCCCGGTCGTCAACCTCGACCGCGAGGCGCCCGCCTCGGCCTCGCCCGCGCGCTTCGTTCAGTGCGACCTCACCGACCTCGCGGCGACGCAGGCTGCGCTGGCCGGGATCGCGCAGCAGAACGCCATCCTCTGGCTGGTCAACAATGCCGGCATTGCCGCCCCCGCGACGCTGGAGGAGACGACGATGGAGGATTTCGAGAAGGTCGTGTCCATCAACCTGCGCGCCTGCATCCTCAGCGCCCAGGCGGCGCTGCCCGCCATGAAGGCGGCGGGGAAGGGGCGTATCGTCACGATCTCCAGCCGCGCCGCGCTCGGCAAGGAGCTGCGCACCGCCTATTCCGCCACCAAGGCGGGGGTCATCGGCCTCACCCGCACCTGGGCGCTGGAGCTCGCGCCGCACGGCATCACCGTCAACGCCATCGGCCCCGGACCGATCGAGACGGAGCTGTTCAAGTCGGCCAATCCGCACAATTCGCCGCGCACCCAGGCGATCATCCGCGGCGTGCCGGTGCAGCGGCTGGGACAGCCCGAGGACATCGCCCACGCCGCCGATTTCTTCCTGTCGGAGGGGGCGAGCTTCGTGACGGGGCAGGTGCTCTATGTCTGCGGCGGCATGACGGTGGGCGTGGCGCCGATTTGAGCGGCAGTCTTCAGGTTCGGTCTAGGGCGACCGGCGCGGCCGGGAGGCGAGGTCGGGCAATCGCTCCCATTGTCCCGTGATCACGGCGTCCTTCTTGGCGCGGCTCCAGCCCTTCAGCTGCCTTTCGAAGGCGATCGCGTCAGTGATGCGGTCGAACTCACCCGACCAGACGAGCGTCACCGGCAACCGCGCTGCCGTGTAGCCATCATGAAGGCCTTGCTGGTGTTCGGACAGTCGCCGCGTCACGTCCTCTCCGCGGGTCGAGCCGACATAGAAGGACCCGTCCGAGCAGCGCAGGATATAGACGAAGGCCCGCATGCGCCCACGATGGGTGCGAGGCATTCCGAATGCAATCTCCCTGCAAAACCGAAGTGCGTCCTTCGAGGCTCGCTGTCGCTCGCTCCTCAGGATGAGGAGAGTTGAGATTGGCACGCCGGTCGTACGATGCGGGCGGTCGTGCTTTCCTCTGGCTCTGATGCCAGTCAGTATCCCCCTCATCCTGAGGAGCGAGCGACAGCGAGCCTCGAAGGACGCACTCGCCTGATGCAGCGCGTTGAAGCGCCGATCTAGGCGACGACCGGCCAGGCCTTCTGCGCCGGCCGGAGCTTTTCCAGCGCCGCACAGAGGCGGATGACGCCGATGTCGTCGAAGCGGTGGCCGGTGACCTGCACCCCGATGGGGAAGCCGGTCCTGTCGTAGCTCCAGTTGACGCTCGCCGCCGGCTGCTCGGAGAAGTTCTGCGCCACCGTGAAGGGGATGTGGTCGAGCGCGCGGTGCGGGTCGTCGGTCGGCGAATGGGCCTCCGCCGCGTAGTTCACCGGGCAGGTGCAGGGCGAGATGAGGACATCGAAGGGGGCGAGGGCCTTGGTCGCCGCCTCGCGCATGGCCTGCACGGCGAGGAAGCCGCTCATCACGTCCTCGCCGGTGAATTTGCGCGCCCGCCAGGTCGCCCACTCGATGATGTAGGGCAGGATCTTCTTCTTCTCGGCGGCCTTGAGCTTCGCCACGTCGCCATAGGAGCGCGCCTCGAGGAAGCGGCAGATGCCGTCCAGCATGGCGTGGGTGAGGTAGCCCTCGACCGGCGTGACGATGGCACCCTCGGCGGCGAGCGCCTTCGCTGCGGCCTTCACCGCCCGGACGACGGCGGGATCGACCGGCAGTCCCGCCTGCATGGCGGTGATGACGCCGACCTTCAAACCCTTCAGCGACAGGCTGTTCAGCCCCTTCGCGTGATCGCGACCGTCGTGGGGGAGGCTCGCATAGTCGCGCGGATCGGGCCGGGAGATGACGTTCATCAGCAGCGCGCCGTCCTCCACCGTGCGGGTCATCGGGCCCGCGACGCGGCCGAGGAAGGGCGGGTGGATCGGC
>CAZEZD010000526.1:0-2083 GCA_964516115.1 uncultured Hyphomicrobiales bacterium | reverse complement strand
CGCGCGCTGGCGACGTCGGCGTCGGCCTGGGCGAGGGTCGCCACGGCGCTGTCGAGCTGCTGCGGGCTCGCCACATTGCGTTCGCGCAACTGCTCGACGCGGTCGCTCTGCTGCTGGGCGAGCAGGCGCGTCGCCTGAGCGCGCTGCATCGTGGCCTTCGACCGCTCGACCTCGACCCGGAACGGCTCCGGATCGATGCGGTAGAGGACGTCGCCCTCCTTCACCAGGCTGCCCTGCTGGAAGACGCGGGCGATGACGATGCCCGACACGCGCGGGCGCACCTGCGCGATGCGCGTCGGCGCGATGCGTCCCGGCAGCTCGCTGACGATGGGAACCGGCTCGGCCTTCACCTCGACGATGCCGACAGGAGCCGGCGGGGGAGCCGCCGCCTGCTGCGGTGCCCCGCCGCCACTGTCATTGCAGGCGGCAAGGCCGGCGAGCAGCGCCGATAGGACGAGAAGACGAACGGTGCGCATGATGTCCTCGATCCTGCACAACGCCCTCGGGGGAACGGCAGGCGGCAATCGTGATGAAAAATGTCAGGGTGGGTATGTATGGCCATTTGTCAGGCGCAACAAGACGAAGCGCCAAGCATCACCGGGATGTTACGCCTGCCCGTCTCACGATCATGACAGCAGCAGACAGCACCACGCAGCCTTCCATCCCCCGCTCGACCGATTGACCATCCGCCGTCCCCCGACAAAGGTGCTGGCCATCAACACAGCGAAACAGCGCAGCCGTCGGGCAAGCCGATGGCCGGACGCAGGAGGCGACGGATCATGGATGCACGGGGCACGGCAGCAATCGTCACGGGCGGAGCCTCGGGGCTCGGCGGGGCAACCGCGGCACGGCTGGCGAAGGCCGGCGCGAAGGTCACGATCTTCGACCTGAACGAGGATCTCGGCCGCAAGCACGCCGCCGAGATCGGCGGCCATTTCGTCAAGGTCAACGTGGTGGACGAGGCGGCCGTCGACGCGGCCCTCGCCGAGGCCGAAGGCCTGCACGGCAAGGCCCGCATCTGCGTCAACTGCGCCGGCATCGGCCCGCCGGCCAAGGTCATCGCCCGCGACGGCTCGCCCCTGCCCCTCGCCGACTTCAACAAGATCATCCAGGTCAACCTCATCGGCACCTTCAACGTGCTGTCGAAGTTCGCCGCCCGCCTGCACACCGCCGACCCGATCGGCGAGGAGCGCGGCGTCATCGTCAACACGGCCTCGGTCGCCGCCTTCGACGGCCAGATCGGCCAGCCGGCCTATGCCGCCTCCAAGGGCGGCATCGTCGGCATGACGCTGCCCATCGCGCGCGAACTCGCCCGTTTCGGCATCCGCGTCGTCACCATCGCCCCCGGCCTGTTTCTCACCCCCCTCATGGGCTCGCTGCCGAAGGAGGCGCAGGACTCGCTCGGCGCCCAGGTGCCCTTCCCCTCGCGCCTCGGCCACCCCGACGAGTACGCGATGATGGTCGAGGCCATCGTCGCCAACCCCATGCTGAACGGCGAGACCATCCGCCTCGACGGCGCCATCCGCATGTCGCCGAAATGAGCGCCGCCGCCGCGCCCGAAGCGGCGGGCGCGACGCCGCGCGCCAAGGCCATCGCCGACAAGGTCGAGGCTTTCGTGCGCGAGGTCGTCGTGCCCTACGAGCGCGACCCGCGCCTCGGTCCCCACGGCCCCTCCGAGGACCTCGTCCTCGAACTGCGGGAGAAGGCGCGCGCCGCAGGCGTCCTCACACCGCACATCCTCGGCGAGGGCGACCATCTGAGTCAGGTCGAGACGGCCTACGTGCTGATCCGCAGCGGCCTGTCGCCGCTCGGGCCTGTGGCGGTCAACACCGCCGCCCCCGACGAGGGCAACATGTACCTCCTCGGCAAGGTCGGTTCCGAGCCTCAGAAGGAGCGCTTCCTGAAGCAGCTTGTGGAAGGCCGCTCGCGCTCGGCCTTCTTCATGACCGAGCCGGATGGTGGCGCCGGCTCCGATCCCTCGATGATGACGACCACCTGCCGCCTCGACGGCAATCACTGGGTCATCAACGGCCGCAAGACCTTCATCACCGGGGCCGAGGGCGCCAAGGTCGGCATCGTCATG
>CAZEZD010000525.1:0-2096 GCA_964516115.1 uncultured Hyphomicrobiales bacterium | reverse complement strand
AACCGAGGAGATAGGTCGCCAGCCGCGGCTTGTGCGAGGCCATGACGATGAGGTCGACCTTGGAGGTCTCCGCCTCTTCGAGGATCTCGTGATAGGGCCGGCCGAGGCGGACCTTCACCTTCACGCGGTCAGCCGGCAGACCGAGATCGGCGGTCAGCGCGGCAAGCGCCTCCTGCGTCTCCTTCAACTGCCTCTTGTGGAAGTCCTGCGGCAGGTATTCGGCCGCCATGACAGGCATGTCGGGAACGACCGCAAGCAGGATCATCGTCGAGCCGTTGAGGTCGGCGAGCTGGCGGGCGACCGACAGGGCCTTCTGTTCCAGGCCGGGTTCGGTCGGATCGACGGGGCAGAGAATGGTGCGAAACATGGGCAGCCTCCGATGGTTGCCGTCTTCATGCCACCGATCGCCGCTGCCTGTCCTTGAGGCGCGTCAAGCCTTCGGGTCGCCGCGGCTGAGGACGTCGCCGACGAGATCGCGCACATCGGGTCGCGGCGCGCCGATATAGGGCAGCGGCCGGGTCACCGCGATGGCTGTGATCCCCAGGCGGGCGGCCAGAAGACCGTTCAGGACGCCCTCCCCCAGCTTGGCCGACAGCCTGGCGGCAAGGCCGTGGCCGACGATCTGGTCGAGGATCGTGTCGCCGGCCGCCATGCCGCCGGTCAGCGCCATGTGGGCCAGCACGTGGCGCAGCAGCTTGACCATGCCGAAGGTGCCGGGTCGTCCGCCATAGAGTTCGGCGATGCGGCGGATGAGCCGCACCGCGGTCGCAAAGACCATGGCGAGGTCAACCGCCGCGCGCGGGCTGATCGCCGTCACGACCGAGACCCGGCGGGCCGCCTCCGCCACCAGCCGCGTCGCCTCGCGGTCCAGCGGCTCGAGGATCTCGCGCTCGACGATGCGCAGGCGCTGGGCGCCGTCGACGATGCCGTCGGCGAAGGCAGCAGTTACCGCCGCGCGGCCGCGTGCCGTCCGGGCATTGCCCGCCATGGCGGCGATGAGGTCGGCGGCGACCGCGGCCGCCGCGCGGTCGTCCCTGTCGAGCAGCGCCCTGGCGGCGCGCTCGCGCAGCGTGTCGAGGCGCGCGAGGCTGCGCAGCGCGAAGATCTCGCGGCCGAGCAGGACCAGCCCTCCGACCAGGAACAGCACCAGCGCGGCAACCCCGACCCAGCCGAGCCACTGGGCGCGGGTGAACAGGTCGTCGATCAGGGTGGAGACGGCGATGCCGAAGGCCAGCGACAGGAGGCCGCCGAGCCCGGCCCAGAACAGGCGGGACCAGAGGCTGGTCGCCGGCGGGGGCGGCGGCGGCGCCACATCCGGCGGCACGTCGGCGCTGGATGCCGGCACCGGCGCATCGCTCGGCGGCGCGATCTCCACATCGCCGGAGTCGAGGCGGAAGACCTGCGGCTTCTGGGACGGGGTCCTGCTCATGCCAGGCGGTCTCCGATGAGGAACTCGACAGCCCGGTCGAGCCGGATATGCGGCAGCGGCTGGGTCGCATCGGCCTTCGGCGGCAGGAAGCGGACGAAACGGTAGTCCTCGCCGCGGAAGGCCGCAGGCCCGGAGAAGAGGCCCGTAGGATCGGCGGGAAGCTCGCCGGGAAACACCGCCACATCCTCGGCGCCGTCGAAGGTCTGGCCGCCGGCCTGTTCGCCGGCCAGCGGCGCGCCGACGATGCAGGCGAGGCTGCGCCCCTTGCGCGTCACCGTCGTCTCGCGGGTGGCGCGGAGAGAGGCCAGCGCCACCGCATCCACCCGCGCGCCGGCGAACTCGGCGCGGCGGATGGCGCGGTCTGTGAGGCGCTTCAGCAGCGCTTCGAGCCGGTCGTGGCTGGTCTGGTGGAGATGGTCGGCCTTGGTGGCGGCGAAGAGGATGCGGTCGATCCGCCGCGACAGGATGGACGACAGGATCGAATTGGCGCCGGGTCTGAAGGCGGTGAGCACGTCGGCGAGCGCCAGTTCCAGGTCCGCCAGCGCATCAGGGCCGGCATTGAGGGCGGCGAGCGCGTCGACGAGCACCACCTGACGGTCGAGCGTGGCGAAATGATTGGCGTAGAAGGGCATGACCACGAGGCGCTTGTAGCTCTCGAAGCGCTTCT
>CAZEZD010000524.1:0-2096 GCA_964516115.1 uncultured Hyphomicrobiales bacterium | reverse complement strand
CGGCGATCTACGGCAAGCCCGTGGCGACCGTCATCGCCGAGCGCCTGCCGGCGACCATCCTGTTGATGACCGCCTCGCTGTCCTTCGCCTTCTTCTTCGGCCTCATCCTGGGGGTCATCGCGGCGCGCGGCGTCAACAAGTGGCCCGACACGCTGATCTCCACGGTCGGCCTCATCTTCTACGCGACGCCCTCCTTCTGGTTCGGGCTGATGGCCATCGTCGTCTTCTCGATCTACTTGCAATGGCTGCCGGCCGGCGGCCTCGAGGACATCACCACCTCCGCGACCGGCATCTGGCGGACGCTCGATATCGCCCGCCACCTCATCCTGCCGACGCTGACCCTCGGCCTGATCTTCCTCGCCATCTACCTCAGGATCATGCGCGCCTCCATGCTGGAGGTCCTGAACCTCGACTTCGTGCGCACCGCCCGCTCCAAGGGCCTCGACGAGACGCGCATCATCACTCGCCACGTGCTGCGCAACGCGCTTCTACCGATGGTGACGCTGATCGGCCTGCAGGCCGGCACCATGCTGGGCGGCTCGGTGGTCGTGGAGAGCGTCTTCTCCCTGCCGGGGCTCGGGCGCCTTGCCTATGAAAGCGTCGTCCAGCGCGATCTCAACACGCTGCTCGGCATCATCTTCGTCTCGGCCCTGCTGGTCATCACGGTGAACTTCATCGTCGACCTCGTCTATGCGCGCCTCGACCCGCGCATCACAACGGGGGGCTGAGCCATGGACGTCATCAAGGCCTATTTCCGATCGCCCCCGGCCATCATCGGGCTCGTGCTGCTGGCGGTCATCATCGCCATGGCGCTCAGCGCGCCCTTCCTCTTTCCGCGCGACCCGCTGGCGCTGGCCGGCCGGCCGCTGGTCTGGCCCTTCGCCAATCCGCGCTTTCCCCTCGGCACCGACAATTCCGGGCGCGACATCGCGGCGCAGATCTTCTACGGCGCCCGCATCTCGCTGCTGATCGGCGGGGTCGCCACCGTCATCGCCATCGTGATCGGCATCGCCATCGGGGCGGTCTCGGGCTACTATGGCGGCTGGGTCGACAATGTGCTGATGCGCATCACCGAAGCCTTCCAGACGCTGCCGAACTTCCTTCTGCTCCTGGTTCTGGTGGCGGTGTTCGGCTCCAACATCGTCACGGTGACGGTCGCCATCGGCATCGTGTCCTGGCCCGCGCCGGCGCGCCTGACGCGCGCCGAATTCCTGTCGCTGCGCAACCGCGAGTTCGTCCAGGCCGGCCGCACCCTCGGCCTGAAGGACCTCAAGCTCATCTTCGGCGAAATCCTGCCCAATGCCCTGCCGCCGGTCATCGTCTATGCCAGCGTCGTCATGGCGGTGGCAATCCTGCTGGAGAGCGCGCTCGCCTTCCTCCGCCTCTCCGACCCCAATGTCGCCTCCTGGGGTAACCTGATCGGCCTCGGCCGCGACGTGCTGCGCGTGCAGTGGTACGTCTCCGCCATTCCCGGCATCGCCATCCTCGTCACCGTGCTCGCCGTCTCCCTCGTCGGGCAGGGGCTCAACGACGCCCTCAACCCGCGTCTGAAGGGACGGTGACCGTGAGCCAATCCCCCGTGAATGCCGCCCCCGTTCTCACCCTCGAGGGCCTGAGCGTCCGCCTGCCGGCGGGGGCCGACCGCCCGCATGCGATGAAGGACGTCTCCTTCGCCATCGCCTCCAACGAGATCCTCTGTGTCGTCGGCGAGAGCGGCTCGGGCAAGTCGATGACCGCCAACGCCATCATGCGGCTGCTGCCGGGGGGCGTCACCATCGACGGCGGCAAGGTCATGTTCGGCGGCCGCGATCTGACGCAGCTCTCCGACGCGGAGATGCGTGATGTGCGCGGCGCCGGCGTCGCCATGATCTTCCAGGAGCCGATGACGGCGCTCAATCCGCTGCGCACCATCGGCGACCAGATCGGGGAGATGTTCGACATCCACACCGGCCTGTCGAAGGCGGAGATCGCCGCCAGGGTGCAGGACCTCCTCGTGGAGGTGCGCATTCCCGATCCGAAGCTCGCCGCCCGCGCCTATCCCCACGAGCTCTCCGGCGGCCAGCGCCAGCGCGCCATGATCGCCATGGCGCTGGCGC
>CAZEZD010000523.1:0-2099 GCA_964516115.1 uncultured Hyphomicrobiales bacterium | reverse complement strand
ACGTGATCCAGGCCGACGGCGGCACCCGCACCGCCGCCATCACCGGCGCCTGGGTGGCGCTGCACGACTGCATCGCCTGGATGACGGCGCGCTCGATGGTGAAGACCAATCCGATCCGCGACCATGTCGCGGCGGTCTCCTGCGGCATCTATCAGGGCACGCCGGTGCTCGACCTCGACTATGCCGAGGATTCGGAAGCCGATACCGACGCCAATTTCGTCATGACCGGCGCCGGTGGGATCGTCGAGATCCAGGGCACGGCGGAGAAGACGCCCTTCACCGAGGCCGAACTCCTCAACCTCCTGTCGCTCGCCCGCGGCGGCTGCGCCCGCCTCGTCGACCTGCAGAAGACGGCGGTGGCATGAGCGCGCGGATCGGCCCCGGCACCCGCCTCGTCGTCGCTACCCACAACAAGGGCAAGCTCGCCGAGTTTCGCGACCTGCTGGCTCCGCACGGTATCGACCTCGTTTCCGCCGGGGAGCTCGGGCTGCCGGAGCCGGCCGAGACCGGCACACTCTATGCCGAGAACGCCGCGCTCAAGGCGCGGGCGGCGACCGAAGCCACAGGGCTTGCCGCCATTGCCGACGATTCCGGCCTCGCCATCGACGCACTCGACGGCGCGCCGGGCCTGTTCACCGCCGACTGGGCCGGCAACCCGCGCGATTTCGCCGCCGCCATGGCGCGCGTCGACCGCGAACTCACCCTGCGCGGCGTCGCGACGACCGGCGCACAGGCGCATTTCGTCTCGGCCCTGGCCCTGACCTTTCCTGATGGGTCCGAGCAGATCTTCGAGGGCCGCGTCTTCGGCACGCTGGTCTGGCCGCCGCGCGGCGCATTGGGCTTCGGCTACGACCCGATGTTCCTGCCTGATGGTCACAGCCTCACCTTCGGCGAGATGAGTGCGGAGGAAAAGCACGGCCTGCCGCCGAAGGGGCAGGGCCTCTCGCACCGCGCCCGCGCCTTCATGGCGCTGGAGAAGGCCGTGCTGGCAGGCTGACGTCGGGCCTGCCCCGCGCCGCCCCGCTTGACTTCGCCGGCCAAGGGTCCAATTTGAGGCTTGTCCAAGGGGGGCCCCGACGAAGGGGCTGAGAGGCTGCACCGTTCCTGCCCGGAACTCCGCAGCGACCCTTGAACCTGATCCGGGTCATGCCGGCGGAGGGATGGGACACCATGTTGACTTCAGTCTATCTCGCAAGGCTCATCGGCCCCGTCATGCTGGCGGTGGGAATCGGCCTGCTGGTCAGTCCGGGCGCCTACCGGGCGCTGGCGGCCGAGTTCCTCAAGAGCACCGCGCTGGTCTTCCTGTCCGGGCTCCTGACCCTGACCGCAGGCGTCGCCATCCTGCTGGCGCACCGTGTCGTCGCCCCCGACTGGCGGACGCTCATCACCCTCATCGGCCTTGCCATGCTGGTGGGCGGCGGCATCCGCGTCATCGCTCCCGACCGCGCCGCCGCCATCGGCCGTGACCTCCTCGCCCGCGACGGGGCGATGAAGATCGCCGCCGCCGTCTGGCTGATCCTCGGCGCCATCCTCACCATTGCCGGCTACTGGCCGCAGTCCCCCACACCATAAGACCATTCGAGGAAGCCCCATGAACGCCCCCGTCAAGGACATCAAGGCGGCCGTCACCACCGGTCCGCTGCCCGCCTCCACCAAGATCTTCGCAATCCCCGAGGCGGCCCCGGACCTGCGCGTTCCGCTGCGCGAGATCCAGCTCCAGGCCGGCGCGGGCGAGCCGAACGTCGTACTCTACGATACCTCCGGCCCCTACACCGATCCGAATGTCGTCATCGACGTGGAGAAGGGCCTCTCCCGCGCCCGCGCCTCCTGGGTTCTGGAGCGCGGCGGCGTCGAGGCCTATGCGGGCCGCGAGGTGAAGCCCGAGGACAACGGCAACGCCGGCAAGCACCTCGCCCGCGCCTTCCCGCTCGCCAATCCGCCGCTGCGCGGTGTCGGCGACGCGCCGATCACCCAGTACGAGTTTGCGCGAGCCGGCATCATCACCAAGGAAATGATCTACGTCGCGGAGCGCGAGAACCTCGGCCGCAAGGCGATGCTGGAAGGGGCGGAAGCGAAGATCGCCGACGGCGAGAGCTTCG
>CAZEZD010000522.1:0-2108 GCA_964516115.1 uncultured Hyphomicrobiales bacterium | reverse complement strand
GCGATCGAGGAGGTCTTCGAGGAGCGCAAGGTTCGCCTGCCGGTGATGATCTCCGGCACCATCACCGACCTCTCGGGCCGCACCCTCTCGGGGCAGACACCGGAGGCCTTCTGGTATTCGGTCCGCCATTCGCGGCCCTTCTCCATCGGCCTCAACTGCGCCCTCGGCGCCAAGGAAATGCGCGCCCATATCGCCGCCATCGCCAAGGTCGCCGACACCTTCGTCTGCGCCTATCCGAACGCCGGCCTGCCCAACGAGTTCGGCCTCTATGACGAGAGCCCGGAGGCCATGGCGGTCATGGTCGGCGAGTTCGCCACCGCGGGCCTCGTCAACATCGTCGGCGGCTGCTGCGGCTCGACGCCCGACCATATCGCCGCCATCGCCAGGGCGGTGAAGGGCGTGACGCCGCGCGCCATCCCCGCGATCGAGACCAAGCTGAGGTTGTCCGGCCTCGAAGCCTTCGAGTTCGCAGCGTGAACAACCAGTTCTTCGACGATCCGGAAAAGGTCGCGGCCTACGAGCAGGGCCCGCGCTGGTTCGTGCCCGCCTACGAGGCGAGCCACGACATGGCGGCCGTCCTGCTGCAGGAGTTCGTGCCGGATACCGGGCACATCCTTGTGGTCGGAGCCGGGGGCGGTATCGAACTGGCGGCGCTGGCCAAGGCCGGTGCGCAATGGCGCTTCACCGGCGTCGATCCCGCCGAGCCGATGCTCGCCATGGCCCGTGGCCGGCTTTCCGGCCTCGGCATGCTCGATCGGGTCGATCTCATCCAGGGCTTCGCATCGGATGCGCCGGCAGGACCTTTCGATGCGGCAACCTGTTTCCTGACGCTGCATTTCGTGCCGGACGACGGCGCGCGCCTCGCCACGCTCCGCGACATCCACCAGCGGCTGAAGCCCGGCGCGCCGTTTTTGCTGATCAACGGCTGTCTCGACAAGACGGCGGCGCGGTTCGGCCGTGACATGGCGCGCTACAGCGCCTTCGCGCGGTTCAAGGGTGCGCCGGCCGAGATGACCGTCATGGCCGCGACCACCGTCGCGGAACAGGTCCACCTTCTTCCCGCGGCTCGCGACGAGGCGCTCCTCGCCGAAGCCGGGTTCCATTCCGTCGAGCCGTTCTACCGGGGCCTCTGGGTCCACGGCTGGCTCGCTCACGCCTGAAAGTGTCTCTGATGACCACCCCCGTCGCGTCCTTCATCAATATCGGCGAGCGAACGAACGTCACCGGTTCGGCGAAGTTCAGGAAGCTGATCACCAACGGCGACTACTCCGCCGCGCTGGATGTCGCCCGCGAGCAGGTCGAGAACGGCGCGCAGGTGCTTGACGTCAACATGGACGAGGGCCTGCTCGATTCCGAGAAGGCCATGGTGACCTTCCTCAACCTGATGGCGGCCGAGCCGGACATCGCCCGCGTGCCGGTGATGGTCGACAGCTCCAAGTGGGAGGTGATCGAGGCCGGCCTGAAATGCGTGCAGGGCAAGGCCATCGTCAACTCGATCTCCATGAAGGAGGGCGAGGAGAAGTTCATCGAGCAGGCGCGGAAGGTGCGCCGCTACGGCGCCGCCGTGGTCGTCATGGCCTTCGACGAGGTCGGCCAGGCCGACACCTTCGCCCGCAAGACCGAGATCTGCGCCCGCGCCTACAAGATCCTGACCGAGAAGGTCGGCTTCCCGCCCGAGGACATCATCTTCGACCCCAACGTCTTCGCGGTCGCGACAGGCATCGACGAGCACAACAACTACGGCGTCGACTTCATCGAGGCGACGAAATGGATCCGGCAGAACCTGCCGCACGCCCATGTCTCCGGCGGCG
This sequence comes from uncultured Hyphomicrobiales bacterium, assembly GCA_964516115.1. Classification (GTDB taxonomy): domain Bacteria; phylum Pseudomonadota; class Alphaproteobacteria; order Rhizobiales; family Phreatobacteraceae; genus Phreatobacter. Next base: position 297 of record CAZEZD010000522.1, on the reverse strand, counting down.
TGTCGAACCTGTCCTTCGCCTTCCGGGGCAACGAGCCGGTGCGCGCCGCCATGCATTCGGTCTTCCTCTACCATGCCATCAAGGTCGGCATGGACATGGGCATCGTGAATGCCGGCGCGCTGCCGGTCTATGACCAGATCGATCCCGAACTGCGCGAACTCTGCGAGGACGTCATCCTCAACCGCCGCCCGGATTCGACCGAGCGGATGGTGGATGCGGCGGCCCGCTTCAAGGGCGATGGCGTCGCCCAGCAGGACAACAAGAAGGACATGTCCTGGCGCGAGAAGCCGGTCGGGG
>CAZEZD010000521.1:0-2109 GCA_964516115.1 uncultured Hyphomicrobiales bacterium | reverse complement strand
GCCGGCGGGCCGCTGGAGCCGCCGTCGCTGATCAAGGCGCTGTTCGCCGCCCGCCTCGGCTTCGAGCCCTCCGACGTCGTGGCGAAGGCGCTGCACTATTTTACCGGCGTCATCGGCTATCCGCTCGGCTACTTCCTGCTGACGCGCAACGGCGTCTCGCTCGGCCGGCGCTGGAACGGCTGGATCTGGGGCGCCTTCACCACCTTCATCGCGCTGGGCATCTTCGCCCCGCTCGCCGGCCTGCCCTTCATGCTCCTCGCCTGGGGCGGCCAGCTCACCGTGATGAGCACGATCGGCCACGCGCTCTACGGCGCCATGGCGGCCTGGGTGACGGAAATGATGCTCGACCGCGACCGCATGTGACGCGATCGCGACAATGCGAAGGAATGGCGTGAGGAGCGGTCAACCACGATCACAGGGGGACTTGCTCCTTAACCATTCCTGCACGAGAACATCCTCATCATCGTGCCGCATAAGAGCACGTGCGAGGACGCCCGCATGACCACGATCAAGCTGCAGCTTCCCCCCGATCTTCTTGCCGCGGTGGACCGCTTCATCGAGGAGGAAGTGCCCGATGTCAGCCGCCCCGATGCGCTCCTCGCCGCCTTGCGCGCCTGGGCCGTCGGCAATGGACTGATGCTCTCCTGGCGCGGCCCGCAGGACCCGCCCGCGACCTGGCCGCAGGCGGCGAACGACGGGTGAGTGGCGACGACACGGTCATCGTCGCCGTCCGGAATGCATGCGCTGGCTCGAACAGACTCTCGTCGATCAGGCCGTGACCCTCGGCCGTGATGTGTCGCGTGCAGCCGGCCTCTTCCGGCGGAACCAGGCCATCAGCGGGCGCTCCAGCACGAGGTGAACGGCGACGCCGGCGAGGGTCACCATCACGCACACGGCAAGCGCGAGCAGGGGCTGGCTCAGAGGATCGGCGAGCGGCACCCCGGCGCGGCGTCCGACGAGCAGCAGCACGGACACGACGATGCCGTGGCTGAGATAGATGGCGTAGGACGCATCACCGAGAAGCTGTGGCAGCCACCAGTCGCCGATCCGGCCGCGATCCTCAAGCATCACGGCTCCGGTCACCAGGGCGGCGGCCGGCATGCCCCAGAAGATGAGGCGGGGCCATCCCTCCGGCGATCCGGCCCAGAGGGCCGCGACGGCGAAGCCGGCCATGCCACCTGCGACCAGTAGCCCGCCGCCCGCCGCCGGCGGGCGCCAGCCTTCCGCACGCCTGACCGCGAACCAGTAGCCGATCAGGAACTCGATCAGCAGCGGATCGGTATAGACCGCGAGCACGGCCCCGCGGGGTTGCAGGACAAGTCCGGCCAGCACCAGCGCGGCGATCATCGCCGTCAGCGTGCGGGCGAGCCGGGCCGGCGCCAGGACGACGGCGGCGACGACGAGCGCGTAGAACAGTGCCTCGTACCAGAGCGTCCAGCCCTGGTAGAGGACGGGAAACGTGCCGGTCGTGCCGGGACGGGTGACCGGAACCAGCAGCAGCGAATGCACGAACCAGCCGCCGTCGAGCGGGATGCGCGGGAGCAGGCCGGGTGCCACCAGCTTCACCGCGACGAGGAGAAGCGTGAAGATCCAGTAGAGCGGGACGATGCGGGTGACCCGGTCATAGGTGAAGACGAGAGGATGCACCGTCCGGCCGGTGGTGATGAGGCCGATGACGACGCCGCTGATGACGAAGAACACGTCGACGCCGGCGGCCCCGATCACCGCGGGCTCGCCCAGCACGTGATAGACGACGACCGCGAGCGCAGCCAAAGCGCGCAGATACTGGATGGAGACAACGCGGCCGGGGGCGGCGGACAGCGCCTCCCGCGGAGTGATCGAGCCGGTCGTCATTTGCACTGTGTTCAGCCCCCGGCCCTGCGCGCAAGTGTTGCAAAACGAAACAGATGTTCGCCGCAGGACGGTGGATAGCAATTCCGATACCCGGGGACTTGCCGAGGGAAAATGCCGCGGCGAAACCCAGGCGCGAGCTCGGACCAAACCTGGAACAGGTTCCCCCAGCTTTCCCCCGCTCTCCCGTGCGTGTTCGTGCTTGGCGCTGCCGCCTGATGCCGGAACAAGCGCTTCAGGCCCGCATGGGGCCAGTGA
>CAZEZD010000520.1:0-2109 GCA_964516115.1 uncultured Hyphomicrobiales bacterium | reverse complement strand
GGCATGGGCGCCTCGGGCGGCGCCTGGCCGGTCGACCCCTCCATCGCGGTGAAGACCTATTTCATGCCGCAGGGAATCTCGGCCGATCTTATCGCCACCAAGTACGGCTTCTCCCGCGACGACGTCGACGCCTATTCGGTGGAGAGCCAGAAGCGCGCCGCGAAATCCTGGGAGGAGGGTCGCTTCAAGAACTCGGTCATCCCGGTCAAGGACATGAACGGCATCACCATCCTCGACCGCGACGAGCACATGCGTCCCTCGACGACCATGCAGTCGCTGGCGAGCCTCAATGCCTCCTTCGTCATGATGGGCGAGGCTGGCGGCTTCGACGCCGTCGCCATCCAGGCCCATCCGGAGATCGAGAGCGTCAATCACGTCCACCACGCCGGCAATTCCTCCGGCATCGTCGACGGCGCGGCGGCCGTGCTGCTTGGCAATGCCGAGGCCGGCAAGGCGATCGGCGTGAAGCCGCGCGCCCGCATCCGCGCCTTCGCTAATATCGGCTCGGAGCCGGCGCTGATGCTCACCGGTCCGGTGGATGTGACGCGGAAGCTTCTCAAGAAGGCCGGCATGTCGATCGCCGACATCGACCTCTTCGAGCTCAACGAGGCCTTCGCCTCCGTCGTGCTGCGCTACATGCAGGCCTTCGACATCCCGCACGACAAGATCAACGTCTGCGGCGGCGCCATCGCGCTCGGCCATCCGCTCGGCGCCACCGGCGCCATGATCCTCGGCACGGTGCTCGACGAACTGGAGCGCACCGGCAAATCCACCGCCCTCGTGACGCTGTGCATCGGCGCCGGCATGGGCACCGCGACGATCATCGAGCGCGTGTAAGGGGAGCGACCACCATGAACCTCAAGAACTTCACCTGGTCCGTCGACGCGGACGGCATCGCCCTCCTGACCTGGGACATGCAGGGCAAATCGATGAACGTCATCGACGAGTCCGTCGGCCATGACCTCAACACCGCCGTCGACGCCGCCGTCGCCGATCCCGCCGTCAAGGGTGTCGTCATCACCTCCGGCAAGGACACCTTCTCCGGCGGCGCCGACCTCACCATGCTCGAGCGCCTCGGCCAGACCTTCAAGGACGCCATCAAGGCCAAGGGCCCCGAGGCGGCCATGGCCGACTTCTTCGAGCAGAGCCGCGCCTATTCGCTGGTGCTGCGCAAGCTGGAGACCTGCGGCAAGCCCTTCGTCTGCGCCATCAACGGCATGTGCCTCGGCGGCGCCTTCGAGATCGCGCTCGCCTGCCATGCCCGCGTCGCCTCGGACAACCCGAAGCTGCGCGTCGGCCTGCCCGAGGTGAAGGTCGGGCTCTTCCCCGGCGCCGGCGGCACCCAGCGCGTGCCGCGCATGGCCGACATCCAGTCGTCGCTGCAGATGTTGCTGAAGGGTGACCAGCTGAAGGCTGACCGCGCCAAGGCGATGAACCTGATCGACGAGGTCGTTCCCGCCGACAAGCTGATCGAGGCCGCCAAGGCCAGGCTCAAGGCCGGCGTCGACCCGGTGAAGCCCTGGGACAAGCCGAAGTTCAAGCTGCCCTCCGGTCCGGTCTATTCGGCCGGCGGCATGATGGTCTGGCCCCCGGCCAACGCCATCTACCGCAAGGAGACCTACGACAACTATCCCGGCGCCCGCGCCATCATGAGCGCGGTCTATGAGGGCCTGCTTGTGCCGATGGACACGGCGCTGCGCATCGAGTCGCGCTACTTCGCCTCCGTCCTGCGCACCCCGCAGGCGCAGGCGATGATCCGCTCGCTCTTCGTCTCGATGGGGGCGCTCGGCAAGGGCCTGCGTCGCCCGGCCGGCGTGCCGGCCAGCAACCTCAAGACCGTCGGCGTCATCGGCGCCGGCTTCATGGGCGCCGGAATCGCCTATGTCACGGCGCAGGCCGGCATGGACGTGATCCTGATCGACCGCGACGTGGAGGCCGCCGAGAAGGGCAAGGCCTATTCGCACAAGCTGATGACCGACCAGGTCAACAAGGGCCGCGCCTCCTCGGCCCAGCGCGAGGCGCTGCTGGCCAAGATCAGGACCAGCGCCGACTATGCCGACCTGAAGGACGTCGACCTCGTCATCGAGGCGGTGTTCGAGGATCCGGCGG
>CAZEZD010000519.1:0-2115 GCA_964516115.1 uncultured Hyphomicrobiales bacterium | reverse complement strand
TCCGCCGCATGATGTGGAAGATCTCCTGGACGATCAGCGGCGCGAGGCCGAAGGAGGGCTCGTCCAGCAGCATCAGGCGCGGCCCCAGCATCAGGGCACGGGAGATCGCGAGCATCTGCTGCTCGCCACCGGAGAGCGTGCCGGCCTGCTGGGCGAGCCGCTCCTTCAACCGGGGAAAGTAGGTGAAGACGAGATCGAGGTCGCGCTTGACGCCCGACTTGTCGCGCCGGCCGTAGCTGGCAATCTTGAGGTTCTCATCGACAGACAGGCCGATGAAGGTGCCGCGTCCTTCCGGCACGTGGGCAACGCCGAGGCGGGTGATGTCCTCGGTCGCCATCCGCTCGATCGGCTGACCGTCGAAGAGGATGCTGCCCTCGCGGCGCACCATGCCGCTGATGGCGCGGAGCGTCGTCGTCTTGCCGGCGCCATTGGCGCCGAGCAGCGTGGTGATGCCGCCCTTCGCGAGGCTGAAGCTGAGCCCGTGCAGGACTTCCGTTGCACCATAATAGGCCTTGAGGCCATTGATCTCCAGGAGAGCCGTCATGCGTCAGGCCCCTGTCCCGAGATAGGCGCGGATGACCTCGGGATCGCGCTGCACCTCGGCGGGCGTCCCGTCGGCGATCTTCTTGCCGAAGTCGATGGCGACCACCTTGTCCGACACGGACATGACCAGGCTCATGTGATGCTCCACCAGGAGGGTGGTGACCTTCTGGATCTCGACGACGCGGCGGATCTGCTCCTTCAGCACCTCGATCTCCTCGTGATTGAGACCGGCGGCGGGTTCGTCGAGCAGCAGAAGCTTCGGCCTGGCCGCCAGCGCGCGGGCGAGTTCGACGCGCTTGCGGATGGGAAAGGGAAGGGGTCCGGCGGGCATGGCCGCGAAGGCCTCGAGGCCCATGAAGGCCACGAGTTCGCGCGCCCGATCCTCGATGGCCTTTTCCTCGGCCGCCACGCCGCTCGCCCGCAGCACCGAGCGCAGGAAGCCGGCATGGGTCTGGCTGTGGCAGCCGACCTTGACGTTGTCGAGCACCGACATGCGGTCGAAGAGCGCGACGTTCTGGAAGGTGCGGCCCATGCCGATCGCGGCGATGGCATGCCGGGGCGCGTTCATGATCGAACGGCCCTGGAACAGGATGTCGCCCTCGTTGGGAATGTAGAGGCGGCTGAGGCAGTTGAAGAGCGTCGTCTTGCCGGCGCCGTTGGGGCCGATCAGGCCCACGACGTCACCGGCCATGACATCGAACGAGATGCCGTTCAGCGCGATAATGCCACCGAAGCGGACGGAAATGTCGCGCACCGCCAGGAGCGGTGTCTGGACGGATTCCGGATGTGCGTCGGCAAAGCCAACGGATGTCATTGGCCGTCATCCTCCCTGGAAGGCCGGCGCTTTTTGCGCTGCCATTATTGGCGTGGCCGTTATCGTTGACGACAGTGTGATCAGATATGCGGGGCGGCCGCAATGCCTGCCGCGGCGCTTTCTCGCCGTGCCGCGCCGCGGGACGTCGAGGCGCCGACCTCACCGGCAAGATACCCGGTAGGATAAAAAGAATGAAATCTCATTCCATTAGCCGAAATCGGCGGGCGAGATTTCGCCGCCACCCTCTTTCCAAAGACGGAGGCCATTTTCGACCATTCTGGATGCGTTTTCGCCCCGGTCCGCCTCATGTGGCGGCGGCCAGGACCCGGTTTCTGAGCGTCCCCAGCCCCGCGACCTCCAGTTCGATCACGTCGCCATGAGCCATGAAGCGGTCGTGCTCCAGGCCGCAGCCGCCATTGACCGTTCCCGAGCCGAAGACCTCTCCGGCATGCAGGGTCTCGGAGCGCGAGACATAGGCGATCATGTCCTCGAAGGAATGCAGCATCCCGGCGGTGCTGCTGTCGGTCCACACCTCGCCGTTGATACGGGCGACAGCCTTCAGGCCATAGGGATCGGGCATCTCGTCGGCGGTGAGGATGTAGGGGCCGAGGGCGTTGCCGGCGTCGAAGCTCTTGCCCTTGGCCGGCCCCAGCATGCCCTGCATCTCCGCAAGCTGCGCGTCGCGGGCGGAGAAGTCGTTGAAGATCGTATAGCCGAAGATGTGCCGGCCGGCCTCCGCGAGCGGGATGTTGGAGCCG
>CAZEZD010000518.1:0-2121 GCA_964516115.1 uncultured Hyphomicrobiales bacterium | reverse complement strand
CGCATCTCTACGAGGCGGGCTTCACCACCTGCACCTCCTATCGCGGCATTTCCGGAGCCATGCAGATCGTCGACATCTACCAGGCGGCGGACTGGAGCATCTTCGAGAGCGCGCGTTTCGCCCGCTACCGGCGCATCGCCGCCGCCGATCTGCACCTGCCGTCCTTCATGCCGGCGATTCCCAACATCCGCACGCCCTATGTCCACGCCGACCCGGCCCGCGAGGCGCACGCGCCGCTCGCCGTCGACTGGATCACCCTCTGGCGCCTCGACGCAGACGAGGCGCTGACTGCGCGGCTGGCGGACTGGCTCGACACGGAGGGCGGGGCCTTGCTACAGGCCCGCGGCATTGACCGGGTGAGGCTGCTCAGGCGCACCCGCCCTGCCCCGACCGGCACGTCGAACCGGCCCGCCGCGGCGCTGGTGCTGGAATCGGCGCGCCGCCCGCCGGACGACATCATCGACGCGAGCAGCGCCCCCGCCTTCCTCGGCGCGGCGGCCGGCGCGGGGCCGCACTTCTGCGGCTACCGGCTCTATCCCTGGCCGGACGATGCGGGCCTGATGGCGGGGCGCGTCACGTGAGGCGACAGTCGTCCGGGCGGGATTTTTGACGCCCGCCCAAATGGTTAACGGCACGTTGTCACTAACGGATCATTAGCGAAGTCGTTCGTATTGTCGGCAGTCGCTCCTCCGGCAATCCGGTCGCCCCTTCCGCATGTCGTCCTCCAGCCTTCCCAGCGTCCAGCGTCTCATCGGTCTCGCGCGGTCGAACGGCATCGACGTGCGGCCGACGCTGCTGAGGGTCCTGGTCGACCAGTTCGTCATCGACAGCCATCATCCGGCCGCGGAGGTGACGCGGTTCGGCGAACTCGTCCTCAACCTGCTGCCCAAGGCCAGCGAGACCGACCGCGCCATCGTCGCGGAGAAGCTCGCCGGGCATCGGCAGACGCCGACGGCGGTCGCCCGGCGGCTCGCCGCAGACGTCGGTGCCGTCGCCCGCCCGGTTCTGCTGCACAGCCGGGCGCTGTCCGACGACGACCTGTTCCTGGCGGTGCGCTCCGGCGACCTCGCCAAGGCGCTCGCCGTGGCCGAGCGTGACGACATCGGCCTTGCCGCGCTGGTGGCGCTGGAGGAGATGGACGACCCGGTGATCAGGGCCGCACTCGCGGCGCGCGTCGGTCGGGTTCCAGCCCCTGCCCGCACGTCCACCGGTTCCGGCCCGGCCGAGATCGGCCGGCGTTTCCTCTCGGGTTCGGCCAGCCAGCGCGAATCCATCATTGCCGAACTCGCCATGAGCCCGACCACCCTGCCGCCCGGCGCTGGTCCTCGCGCCGCCGAACTCGGCCAGGGGCTGGAGGTCGCCGCCCTGTCGCGCCGCGCCCATGCGCTCGCCGAGGCCGTCGCCCGGGCCTTTGCGCTGGAGCCGTCGCTGGCAGGACGCATCGCCGGCGATCCCGGCGGCGAGCCCCTGGTCGTCTGCGCCCGCGCCCTCGACCTCGGCCCGCAGGCGACCACCCGCATCCTGCTCTTCGCCCACGAGGCCATCGGCACGTCGGTCGAGCGCATCTACGCGCTCGCGGCGCTCTACGAGGCCATGCCGAGGGTCGCCGCCGTGACCATTCTCCGGTCCTGGCAGGCCGCCGGTCAGGAAACCGTGTCGCGGACGGTCCGGCACCAGCCGGTTCACGCTTTCGACGCCTCGGAGCGGGTCGGCGCCCGGCAGGCGGCATCGACCACGGGACGCGCCGCGCCGCGCGCGCCGTCGGCACGGCCGGCCACGAACCGCACCTTCAAGGGTTCCTGAGGTCGGGTCGGGCTAGACTTTCGCGATATCGAGGAAGCAGCGGCCGTCGCGATCGTCGACGTCGACGATCCACAGGTCCGGATCGTAGGACGCCTCGCGCCCCAGCTTTTCCGTCACCCGCATCTCCTCGACGAAGATCTCAGGCCAGGCCGGCACGAAAAGCCGGTCAGCGGGACGCTCGTTGTCAAAGGCCGATTGCGGCGCCTGCAGGTAGAGCGCCACCAGCCGGTCGGCGGCCCGCGATACGGTGACGGCGATAGCCCCGGCCTCGGCCGCGCCGCGGCGGCGCAGCGTCGCGAAGCCCCCTTCGAGGCCGAC
>CAZEZD010000517.1:0-2127 GCA_964516115.1 uncultured Hyphomicrobiales bacterium | reverse complement strand
TCGTCGTGGTGCTGAAGGGCCTGCCGCTGACCTACCAGAAGGACATGCAGGAGGACAAAGAGCCGACCATGGACGCGCTCGCCTCGCTGTCGCTGGCGATCGCCGCCACCGCCGGCATGGTGCGCGACATGACGGCCGAAGCCGCGACCATGAAGAAGGCGGCGGGACAGGGCTATTCGACGGCGACCGACCTCGCCGACTGGTGCGTCAGGGCGCTCGGCATCCCCTTCCGAGAAAGCCACCACATCGCAGCGAAGGCGGTCGGCCTCGCCTCGGACAAGGGCGTGCCGCTGCACAAGCTGACGCTCGCCGACATGCAGTCCGTCGACAAGAGGATCACAGCGGACGTGTTCTCGGTGCTGTCAGTGGCGAAGTCGGTGGCGAGCCGGGTGAGCTATGGCGGTACGGCGCCGAAGAATGTCAGGGCGCAGGCGAAGCGCTGGCTGAAGCGGCTGGGCTGAGCATCGATCTCACCGGGGCGGTGACGCCCTGCATCGGCCGATTGCGTCCTTCGAGGCTCGCTGCGCTCGCACCTCAGGATGAGGTGGGGAGGTATCCTGCATCGATGTCCGGACGGGGCCCTACCTTCGAGGCAGTCTTGAAGCCTGATGCCATTCGCCCCCGCCCCTCATCCTGAGGCGCGAGGAGGCGCGATGCGCTAGCAGCGCGCCGAGCCGAGCCTCGAAGGACGCACTTCCGTCGGGCAAGGCGTCATATCCAACGGTCGTCTTTCCCGGCCGCAAGAAATCCCTCACCGCCTCGAACTTTTTCGCGTCCCGCCGCGACCCATGGTCACTCCGCAGCAGGTGCCGCGGGGATGAACCGGGGAGGCGACCATGTTTGCGAAGTTCGACATTCGAAAGTCGGCTCTCACGCTCCTAGCTGCCGCAGCTTTGTCGACAGTCGCAGGGGTCGCCTCCTCCGCTCATGCCTCCGCCCTCGCCGCCAGCGCCCGCCTCGCCGTCCCGACCATGGCCGCGTCAAGCGAGTACGGCGCCGACCATGACGCCGGCCGCAGCGGCCATCGCCTGACCCGGCCGGCCAACCGCTTCAACGGCTTCGTCGGCACGCCGGGCCCGACCACGGGCACGCGCCAGGGGCCGTGACCTTCCTCTTCCAGGCATGAAAAAGGCCGGGTCGCCCCGGCCTTCGTTCGTCTCAACGGCTAAGGCTCTCAGAGCCCCATCTTCTTCTTGCGCTGGGCAAGGGTGCGCAGGCGCAGGGCATTCAGCTTGATAAAGCCCTGGGCGTCGCGGTGGTCGTAGGCGACGGCGCCTTCCTCGAAGGTCACCAGCTCCTTGTCATAGAGCGAATAGGGGCTCTCGCGGCCGACCACGATGACGTTGCCCTTGTAGAGCTTCAGGCGGACCGTGCCGGTGACGTACTGCTGCGACTTGTCGATGAGGCCCTGCAGCAACTCGCGCTCGGGGGAGAACCAGAAGCCGTTGTAGATGAGCTCGGCATATTTCGGCATGAGCTCGTCCTTCAGATGCGCCGCGCCGCGGTCGAGCGTGATGCTCTCGATGGCGCGGTGGGCCATGTAGAGGATCGTGCCGCCGGGCGTCTCGTACATGCCGCGCGACTTCATGCCGACGAAGCGGTTCTCGACGAGATCGAGGCGGCCGATGCCGTTGACCTTGCCGAGCTCGTTGAGCTGCGTGAGGATCGTCGCCGGGGACAGGGCCTTGCCGTCGATGCCGACCGCATCGCCTTCCTTGAAGTCGATGGTGATATAGGTCGCCTTGTCGGGCGCGCTCTCCGGGCCGTCGGTGCGCGAATAGACGTAGTCCGGCACCTCAACATTGGGGTCTTCGAGCACCATGCCCTCGGACGAGGCGTGCAGCAGATTGGCGTCGACCGAGAACGGTGCCTCGCCGCGCTTGTTCTTGGCGATCGGGATCTGGTGCTGCTCGGCAAACTCGATGAGCCTGGTGCGGCTCGACAGGTCCCACTCGCGCCAGGGGGCGATGACGGTGACGTCGGGCTTCAGCGCATAGTAGCTGAGCTCGAAGCGCACCTGGTCGTTGCCCTTGCCGGTGGCGCCATGGGAGACGGCGTCGGCGCCGACCTGTTCGGCGATCTCGATCTGGCGCTTGGCGATGAGCGGGCGGGCGATGGAGGTGCCGA
>CAZEZD010000516.1:0-2134 GCA_964516115.1 uncultured Hyphomicrobiales bacterium | reverse complement strand
CGTGAGCCGAACCCCTTCCTCGCCCGCTGCAAGCCGCTGCTGCCGGCGTCCGGAAAGGCGCTGGCTGTGGCGGACGGCGAGGGGCGCAACGGCGTCTGGCTCGCCCGCCAGGGCCTCGACGTCGTCTCAACCGACTTCTCGCCGACCGCTCAGGCGAAGGCGCGGCGGCTCGCCGCCGAGCACGGCGTCGCCGTCACCTTCGTCGAGGCGGACGCCCATTCCTGGGACTATCCGGAGGCCGCCTTCGACGTTGTGGCGGAGATCTTCACCCAGTTCTCACCGCCCGAGGGCCGGGCGCTGAAATGGGCCGGCATGAGGCGGGCGCTGAAGCCGGGCGGGCTGCTCATCGTCGTCGGCTACACGCCGAAGCAGCTTGAATATGCGACCGGCGGGCCGAAGGATGTCACGCATCTCTACACCCGCGCCATGCTGGAGGAGGCCTTTGGCGACTTCGCCGATCTGTCCCTCACCGAGGAGGAGACGGAACTGCAGGAAGGCTCCGGCCATGCGGGGATGTCGGCGGTGATCGGCCTGACGGGGAGGAAGAGGTAGGGGTGCCTTCCTGTCGAGGCCCTCTGACTGCCAAATGACCGGGTGCGGCCCAGACAGTGACGTGCTTTTCTGGCGTCCTGCATCATGCGCGAGCCCCAGCCCATGCCCACCTCCCGCCGTGTCGTCCTCGCCGCCCGTCCCGACGGCATCCCGCAGAGCGAGCACTTCCGCATCGAGCCCTATGAGCCGCCGGCGCTCGAACCCGGCCACATCCTCGTGCGCAACCAGTTCCTCTCGGTCGAGCCGGCCATGCGCGGCTGGGTCTCGGCGGTGGCGAACTATGCCCAGCCGGTCGGCATCGGCGAGGTCATGCGCTCCTTTGCCTCGGGCGAGGTCGTGGCCTCCGAGCATCCGGGCTTTGCGCCCGGCGACAAGGTGACGGGCATGTTCGGCTGGCAGGAGCTTGCCGCCGTGCCGGCCTCGGCCGTCACCCGCAAGGTGACGGAGGCCGACCTGCCGCTCTCCACCTCGCTCGGCGTCATGGGGCTCAACGGCATCACCGCCTATTTCGGCCTTCTCGACGTCGGTGCCCCCAAGCCCGGCGACACGGTGGTGGTCTCGACCGCCTCGGGCTCGGTCGGCTCGGCGGTGGGGCAGATCGCGAAGATTATGGGTTGCCGCACGGTCGGCGTCGCCGGCGGGCCGGACAAGGTCGCCCAGTGCCTCGAAGATTTCGGCTATGACGCGGCGATCGACTACAAGGCGACGAACGACATCGCCGCGGCGGTGGCCGAGGCCTGCCCGGCCGGCGTCGACGTCTATTTCGACAACACCTCGGGCGCCATCTCGGACGCCGTGCTGCGCAACCTTTCCATGGGCGCACGGGTGGTGATCTGCGGCACGGCCTCGGTCTCGTCCTGGGACCCCTGGCCGTCGGGGCCTCGCCCGGAGCGGCACATCCTCGTCAAGCGCGCCCGCATGCAGGGCGTGCTGGCCTTCGACTATGCCCACCGCTACGGCGAGGCGCTGGCGCGGCTGGCGGGGTGGATCCGTTCCGGCCAGCTCCGCTATGCCGAGGACATCCTCGAGGGGATCGGGGCGGCGCCCGACGCCATCGCCTCGCTCTATCGCGGCGACAACCGCGGCAAGCGCCTCATCCGCCTGCACGGCTGAGCCATGGACATGACGGAGACCCGACCGGCCGCCGGCTGGCGCGCGGCGACGGTGGACCTCGCGCTGCGCCATCCGGTGCTGGCGGCGCTGGCGATCTTCCTCGTCTCGCGGTTCGTCGTCTTCCTCGGCGTGGAATTCGCCGAACTCGTCATCTCCCGGCGGCCTGGCGGGCCCCGCCTGCGGGACCTCGGCGAGCTCTGGTTCCACCGCCTGCTGCGCTGGGACACCGGCTGGTATCTCGGGATCGCCAACAAGGGTTACTCCGTCAATCCCGACCGCTCGGTGGAGACCTCCATCGTCTTCTTCCCGCTGCTGCCGCTCATGGCGAAGGGCCTATCTGCATCGACGGGGCTGCGCGTCTTCGACGCCATGCTGCTGGTGGGGGTGGCCGGCGGCATCGCCACCATCGCCCTTCTGGCGGCGCTGGTGCGTCCGATCTTCGGTCCAGCGGCGGCGATCCGCTCGGCGG
>CAZEZD010000515.1:0-2141 GCA_964516115.1 uncultured Hyphomicrobiales bacterium | reverse complement strand
GTTCGGCCAGGATCGTCGTGAAAGTCGGCGGCATGTGCTGGGTGATCAGCACCGGGACGCGGTCGACCAGGCTGCCGAGCGCCTTGAGAACGGTCGTCAGGGCCTGCGGGCCGCCGGTCGACGAGCCCAGCAGCAGGACCTTCGGGACGGTTGTGCCGAAGGGGCGGAGCTTGAAGCCGGCGTCGTTGAAGCCGATCGACTGCGGCGCCAACGACGGAGCCGAGACGCGGGGTGCGTTGGTGGCGATGGCCGGCGCTGCGGCGCGGAACGCGCGGCCCGCGATCTTCCGGCGCCGTCCGAGGGCACGCACCTTGTCGAGAATCTCGCGCTTGAAAACGGACGAGGTGGTGACGCCCGCATTGGTCTCCGGCTTCGGCACGTAGTCGGCCGCGCCGAGCGACAGGCACTTGAGCGAGATCTCGGCGTTGCGGCGCGTCAGGGTGGAGGCCATCAGCACCATGACGTCGCGCTTGGCCGCGATGATCAGCGGCAGCGCGGTGAGGCCGTCCATGTCCGGCATCTCGATGTCGAGGATGACGACATCGGGCATCTTCCTGGCGATGTCGGCGACGGCGTCGCGACCGGAGCGGTGGGAGGCCACCAGCGTCATGTCGGATTCTTCGGCGATCCAGCGGCCCACGAGGCCGCGCACGACGACCGCGTCGTCGACCACCATGACCTTGATGGGGTCGCTCGCCGAAGGAACGGCGCCCGTGGGGGCCGTCTTGAATGACGCGATACTCATACGCCGCTACTCGAAACTGGTACTGGACGGGCTACGGCTCGCGCCGTGACGGATCAGATAAGGCCGACTTCGACGAACTTGGCCTCGACGATGTCCTTGTCGAAGGGCTTCATGATGTATTCGTTCGCGCCGGCATGCATGGCCCGGGCAATATGGGCGACGTCGTTCTCGGTCGTGCAGAAGACGACCTTGGGGGCCTGTCCGCCGGGCAGCTTGCGCAGCTCGCGCAGGAACTCGTAGCCATCCATCACCGGCATGTTCCAGTCGAGCAGGATCGCCTCCGGCATGGTGCCGTAGCAGAACTCGAGCGCCTTCTGGCCGTCCTCGGCCTCCTCGATGTTGAAACCGAGGCCTTCCAGGATACGCCGGGCCACCTTTCGGATCACCGAGCTGTCGTCGACGACGAGGCAGGTTTTCATCGGCTTCGGTCCTACGCTTTGTACGGGATCAGGCGGCCATCTGCTCGCCACCCATGGCGAGCACGGAATCGACATCGAGGATGACCATGAGCTGGCCGTCCAGGCGGTGAACGCCGCCCGAGACACGCGCCCAGCGCGAGTCGAGGTTGATGGGGTTCTGCTCGCGGCTGTCCGGCGAGAGCTTCAGCACTTCGCCCACAGAATCGATAAGCAGGCCGTAGCTTTCGCCGCGCGATTCGATGCCGACAGCCATGGCGGGCTTGGCATCCTTCTCGCGGGCGATGCCGAGGCGGATGCGCATGTCGATCGCCGTGACAATCCGGCCGCGCAGGTTGAGCACGCCGGCAATGTCCGGATGCGCCAGGGGAACGCGCGTCAGCCGGTCGGGCATGAACACGTCCTGGACGCGGGAGATGGGAAGGCCGAACAGTTGGCCGCCGATCAGGACGGTCACGTACTCGGTGACGTCGTCACTGGTGGTCTGCTGCATGGAGTGATCCTCACGCAAGGGACTTACGCCGCCTGGGCGAATTCGTTGGAGGTTTCCTTCAGGGCCGCGATCAGGCCCTGACGGTCGAACTTGGCCACGTAGTCGTGGAAGCCCGCGACCCGGGCGCGCTCGATGGCCGCCGGATTGGTGAGCGACGACAGGGCGATGACCGGGGTGGTGGCGAAGCGCTTGTCGGCGCGCATGGCCTCGGCGAACTCGAAGCCGTTCATCTCGGGCATCTCGATGTCGGAGACGACGACGTCGAAGCGATCGCCGGTCTTCAGGATGTCGAGGGCCTCCGATCCGGCGGACGCGGTGACGACGTCATAGCCGGCGGCCTTGAGGACCGGGGTCAGCATGTTGCGGAAGAAGGGCGAGTCGTCGACGAAGAGCAGTTTGCGGGTCAGCGCCTCGACGCGCATCTCTTTGCGCTTGAACCAGTCGTCGAAGGCCAGCGGCAGATAGTGGCCGATGTCGAGGATCTCGG
>CAZEZD010000514.1:0-2147 GCA_964516115.1 uncultured Hyphomicrobiales bacterium | reverse complement strand
ACGGCAAGATCGGCAAGACGCGCTCGACCCACAACAACTACCTGACCCTGCCCGTGCTGCTGATGATGGTGTCGAACCACTATCCGATGCTCTACGCGCACGCCCATTCATGGTTGGTGGTCGCCTTCATCCTGGTCTGCGGCGCGCTGGTGCAGCACACGCTGAACCGGCACGAGGCGCACGATCCCTGGAAAAGCTACGGCTGGGCCGTGCCGGTGGCGGCTGTCGCCCTTCTGCTTGCGATCTTCGTCACGTCGCAGCGTCCGACCCTCGACATCGCGGCAGCCGGACAGGTCAGCGAGGTCCGCGCCCTGCAGATCACCGCGACGCATTGCGTCGCCTGTCACGCGCGGCGGCCGCGCCACGAGAGCTTTTCGGAGCCGCCGAAAAACGTCATTCTGGAAACGGCTGCCGACCTTCGCCGCTTTGCCGGCATGGTCGCCCAGCAGACCGTCCACTCCAAGGCCATGCCGCTCGGAAACCCAACGCACATGACCGACCCCGAACGCGCCGAACTCGGCGCCTATCTCGCGGGCCTGCGATGACCGCCCTCGACATCGAACGGCTCGGCCGCCGCGCCGAGGCCATGCTGGACGAGTTGGCCGCCATCTCGGAGGACGAGGACCGGCTGACGCGGCGCTTCCTGACGCCCGAGCACAAGCGCGCCGCCCATCTCGTCGGACAGTGGATGGCGGAGGCCGGCATGACCCCGTCCGAGGATGCGCTCGGCACGGTCCGCGGTCACTACGCGATGGAGGGCGAGCCCGGGGGCGCCAATGCCGTGCCGCGGCTCCTCGTCGGTTCACATATCGACACGGTCATCAATGCCGGCAAGTATGACGGCATGCTCGGCGTGGTGGCCGGCATTCTCGCCATCGAGCATTTTCGCGACCTCGGCCGGCGCTTTCCCTTCGCCGTCGATGTTCTCGCCTTCGGTGACGAGGAGGGCAGCCGCTTCCCGACCGTCCTGTCGTCCTCCGCGGCGCTGGCGGGGGCCTTCGACCCCGCCTGGCTGGACGGGACGGACCGAGACGGTATCAGCCTGCGGCAGGCCATGCTGGACTACGGCCTCGACCCGGCTGCCGTCGGAACAGCCGCGATGGCGCGGGACGAGGCGCTGGCCTATGTCGAGATCCATATCGAGCAGGGCCCGGTTCTCGAGCACGGCAACCAGCCGCTCGGCGTGGTCACCTCCATCGCCGGTCAGTACCGGACGCGCGTCACGGTTCACGGCATGGCGGGCCATGCCGGAACGGTTCCAATGCCGCTTCGGCAGGACGCGCTTCTCGCCGCGTCCGAGATGATGCTCATGGCCGAGCAGATCGCCAGGGCCCATCCCGAGGCTGCCATGGTGGCGACCGTCGGCCACATGAAGGTGATGCCGGGGGCCATCAACGTCATTCCCGACCGGGTCGAGTTCGTGCTGGATCTCAGGGCGTCCTCGGATGCGCCGAGGGCTTCGGCGCTGCAATCCTTCACGGCGAGCGCCGAGGCCATCGCGGCGGCGCGGGGGTGCTCGGTCACCTTCGAGACCTATCACGACTGCGCGACGGCCGCCTGCGCGCCCTGGCTCCAGGACGGGTTGTCGCAGGCCATGGCGGGGATCGGCCTCGACGCCCCGCGCCTCGTCTCCGGTGCCGGACACGATGGTCAGGCCATGGCGATGCTGACCGACTTCGCCATGATCTTCGTGCGCTGCAAGAGCGGCATCAGCCACAATCCGCTGGAATCGGCCACCGTCGAGGACATGGGGCTGGCCGTCGCGGCGCTGATCCGCTTCATCGAGACTTTCAGCCCGCCACAACGGGGCTGATCGCTCACAGTTGCACGGCAGGGCATCACGGGCTGCGGTCCGCCCTTGCGAAAGGCGTCGGCGAGCGCCTAATGAAGCCGTTCCGGCGGCATCGCCCGCCGCATCCCATTCGGATCCGACATGGCCACGCTCATCGACACGCTGAAGCGCGACAGCCGTCCCCGGCACCCTGAGAAGGCACATCGGCCGGATCAGCCCATCCAGCGCAAGCCGGAGTGGATCCGAGTCAAGGCGCCGGGCTCGCCGAAATGGTCCGAGACCCACAAGATCGTCAAGGAGAACGGCCTCGTCACCGTCTGCGAGGAGGCTGGCTGCCCGAACATCGGCGAGTGCT
>CAZEZD010000513.1:0-2147 GCA_964516115.1 uncultured Hyphomicrobiales bacterium | reverse complement strand
ATCTTCGGCTCCATGGCGAGAGCCCGGGCGATGCCGACGCGCTGCTTCATGCCGCCGGAGATCTCGGCGGGGCGGCGGTCCTTGGCATGGACCATATGGACGAGGTCGAGCTTGTGCATGGTCCATTCATGGCGCTCGGCCCGCGATTTTGCGCCACCGAACACCTTGTCCACGGCCATGCGGACGTTGTCGTAGACGGTGAGCCAGGGCAGCAGCGAGTGGTTCTGGAAGACCACGGCCCGGTCGGGGCCGGGCGCATTGACCTCCTTGTTCTCCAGCAGCACGCCGCCCGACGTCACCGGGGTGAGCCCGGCGATGATGTTGAGCAGGGTCGACTTGCCGCAGCCGGAATGGCCGATGATGGAGACGAACTCGCCCTTCTCGATGCCGACATTGATGCCGGCGAGGACGTTGTTGGAGGTGCCGCCGCGGGTGAAGGTCTTCTCGACGCCTTCGATGAGGAGATAGGGAACCTGCTTCATCGCCTTGGGTCCTCAGTTGGCCGCGGTGCCGCGGGTGACGATGGTCGCGAGCGCCGCGATCAGCCGGTCGAGGACGAAGCCGACGAGGCCGATATAGACGAGGGCGATGATGATGTCGGACAGCTTGGAGGAGTTCCACGCGTCCCAGATGAAGAAGCCGATGCCGACGCCGCCGGTGAGCATCTCGGCGGCCACGATGGCGAGCCAGGCGAGGCCGACGCCGATTCTCAGGCCCGTGAAGATGTAGGGCGCGGCGGAGGGCAGCATGATCTTCCAGAAGAACTCGAGCTGGTTCAGCCGCAGCACGGCGGCGACGTTGCGGTAGTCCTGCGGGATGTTGCGGATGCCGACCGAGGTGTTGATGAGGATCGGCCAGATCGCCGTGATGAAGATGACGAAGATGGCGCTCGGATTGGCGTCGCGGAAGGCGGCGAGCGAGATGGGCAGCCAGGCGAGCGGCGGCACGGTGCGCAGCACCTGAAAGATCGGATCGAGGCCGCGCATGGCCCAGGTCGACTGTCCGACGAGGGCGCCGACCGCGATGCCGACGATCGCGGCGAGGCCGAAACCGATGGCGACGCGCTGCAGCGAGGTGAGCACCCGCCAGCCGAGGCCGATGTCCTGGCTGCCGTTGACGAAGAAGGGATCGAGGATCAGGTCGCTGGCATCGCGCCAGACCTGGCTCGGCGAGGGCAGCGTCGCCCCGGCGCCGGAACAGAGGATCTCCCAAACCAGCATGATGAGGCCAAGTGTCAGGAGCGGCGGCACGACCGCCGTGGCGATGGCGGCGAGCTTGGGCGCCAGCCATTCCATGGGCGTCGTTCGGGCCTTCGGCGTCAGCGGAACCACCTCGGCCGTCGTGGCGACGGGCGCCGCGATCCCGGCTGCGGGGATCGCTTCGACGGCTCTCAATGCGGGTCGGGACATGAGCGCTCTCTCGTGGGAGGGACGGTGCCGCCCGGCGGGCCGGGCGGCTGTTCGGTCAGAATTGTGACAATCAGACCTGGGCGCGCTTGATCTTGAGGGCGCGCAGATAGGCCTGCGGGTCGGCGGGGTCGAACTTCACGCCATCGAAGAAGGTCTCGACGCCGCGTGAGTCGGAGGTCGGAACACCCGTGACGCCCAGGGTTTTCGCCGCGGCGAGCCAGAGATCGGACCGGTTGGTCTTGTCGACCAGCGCCTTGATGTCGGTGGTCGGCTCGAACTTGCCCCAGCGGATGTTCTCGGTGACGAACCAGGCATCGAGGCTCTTCCAGGGATAGGAGACCGCGCCCCCCTCGCCCCAGAACTTCATGCGAAGCGGCGAGTCCGAGACCTTGCGGCCGAGCCCGTAGTTGATGTTGCCCTTGAGGCGGCCGTTGATGTCGTTGACCGGTACGTTGAACCACTGGCGGCGGCCGACGATCTGCGCCAGCTCGTCCTTGTTCTCCAGCTTCTCGCACCACTGCTGGGCTTCCATCACGGCCATCAGGATGGCCTGGGTCGCCTTGGGGTTGGCGTCGACCCAGTCGGCGCGCATGCCGAGGATCTTTTCCGGATGCTTGAACCAGATCTCGCCGGTGGTGACCGCAGTGTAGCCGATGTTCTGGTTGACGAGCTGCTCGTTCCACGGCTCGCCGACGCAGAAGCAGTCCATGTTGCCGACCTTCATGTTCGCCACCATCT
>CAZEZD010000512.1:0-2162 GCA_964516115.1 uncultured Hyphomicrobiales bacterium | reverse complement strand
ACTTCAGCGCCGTCTCGCCGCCGACGCCGAACCATTCGGCGGTGGGCTTCGGCCCGAGGGGGATGTCCGCCCTGAAGTCGGGATGGACCGACTTCAGCACGTCCTCGGCGGGGATCTCGTCGCGGCCGACCGCGGAGAAGACGTCCTCGACACCGGCGCGGGCGAGGCGCTTCAGGCCCTGCCGGATGATGTCGTCGGAGAAGGGCTTGCCGGCACGGGTGAACAGCGTCTGCACGATGCGCCGGCCGAGCTCCAGATATTGCGCACGCGTCGCCATGCGGGTGGCCCTGCGGATCGCCGAGCGGGCGCGACCGGTGACGACGATGTTCTCCCAGGCCGCCGAGGGCGTCGCCTTCGGGTCGGTGATGATCTCGACCTCGTCGCCGTTCTGCAACTCGGTGACCAGCGGCCGCTCGACGCCGTTGATGCGGGCGCGGGAGCACTGATTGCCGATGTCGGTGTGGACCGCATAGGCGAAGTCGATGCAGTTGGCCTTGCGCGGCAGCGCGATGAGGCGGCCCTTGGGCGTGAAGCAATAGACCTGGTCGGAGAACAGCTCGAGCTTGGTGTGCTCGAGGAACTCCTCGGGGTTGTCGCCATGCGCCAGCATGTCCACCGTGTGGCGCAGCCAGGCATAGGCGCTGCTCTCCGAGGAGGCGCTGTCGGCGGCGCCATCCTTGTAGAGCGCGTGGGCGGCGATGCCGTATTCGGCGATGTCGTGCATCTGGCGGGTGCGGATCTGCATCTCCACGCGCTGGCTCTCGGGGCCGATGACGGTCGTGTGGATGGAGCGGTAGTCGTTGCCCTTGGGCGTCGAGACGTAGTCCTTGAAGCGCAGCGGCACCGCCGGCCAGGTGGTGTGGATGATGCCGATGGCGCGGTAGCAGTCGGCAATCGTGTCGACGAGGATGCGGAAGGCGACGATGTCGGAGAGCTGCTCGAAGGAGACCGACTTGCGCTCCATCTTGCGGTAGATCGAATAGGGCTTCTTCTGCCGCCCGGTGACCTCGGCGCTGATGCCCTCGCCGGCGAGCTTGCGGGTCAGCTGAGTCTCGATCTCCTCGATGACCTTGCCCATGGCGTCGCGCTGGCGGGCGAGCCGGCTGACGAGCGCCTCATAGGCCTCCGGGTTGATCTGGCGGAAGGCCAGGTCCTCCAGTTCCTCGCGCATGTCGTGCATGCCCATGCGGCCGGCGAGCGGCGCATAGATGTCGAGGGTTTCCTGGGCGACGCGGTCGCGCTTGGCCGGCGGCACGTAGTGCAGCGTGCGCATGTTGTGCAGCCGGTCGGCGAGCTTCACCAGCAGCACCCGCACGTCGGAGGTGATGGCGAGCAGCAGCTTCCTGAGGTTCTCCGCCTGCACCGCCTGCTTGGAGACGAGATCGAGCTTCTTCAGCTTCGTCAGGCCGTCGACGAGTTCGGCGATATTGGCGCCGAACTTGTCGCGGATGTCGTCCTTGGTGGCGTCGGTGTCCTCGATCGTGTCGTGCAGCAGGGCGGCGACGATGGTGGCGTCGTCCAGCTTCAGGTCGGTGAGGATGGCCGCGACTTCCAGCGGATGGGAGAAATAGGGATCGCCCGAGGCGCGCGTCTGGCTGCCGTGGGCCAGCATGGCATACACATAGGCACGGTCGAGCAGGGCCTCGTCGGCCTTCGGGTTGTAGCGCTTGACGCGCTCCACCAGCTCATATTGCCGCATCATGGGGTGTCGGGCCGCCGTCGCAAATTCGGTCGAAGGGTCATCAGGATAGCATTGCGCCGGGCCACCGCGGCAAGCGCCCTGGTGGTCTAGACCCTATGCCTCGTGCCTTCATGCCACGAAAAAGGGCGGCCGCTGGGGCCGCCCTGAAGCGATGCGATCGGACAGGGGCTCAGAGGCCCTCGTCGTCGTCGGTGTCCTCCGGCGGCTTCAGCCCCTCGAGGCCGCGCAGCAGGTCTTCCTCGCTCATGCGGTCCATGGACACGTCGGCGTCGTCGGCGGAGGAGCCCGCCGAGGCGATCATCGGCACGGCATCCGGCTCCGGCTCGTCCACCTCGACATATTTCTGCAGCGAATGGATCAGGTCCTCGCGCAGGTCGTCGGGGGCAACGGTGGCGTCGGCGATCTCACGAAGGGCCACGACGGGGTTCTTGTCGCGGTCGCGGTCGATGGTGATGGGAGA
>CAZEZD010000511.1:0-2163 GCA_964516115.1 uncultured Hyphomicrobiales bacterium | reverse complement strand
CTCGACGAGGGCGCGATCCTGACCGCGCTGGAGGCGCGGCTCGCCAAGTTCAAGCTGCCGAAGCGGGTGATCGTGGTCGACGACCTGCCGCGCAACACGATGGGCAAGGTGCAGAAGAACGTGCTGCGCGAGACCTACAAGGGGCTCTACGGGGGGTGAGTGGAGGCGATCGAGGGTCGAGCCGAGGCTTTCCGTCACCTTGGGCGCCACCCGCAGCATTGGGACGGAAACGGTCCGGCGCCCGGCAACTCCAGGACCCCCTTCCCCTCGCTGCGCTCGGCCGGGGGCGACGGCGAGAGTCCCTCCGCTCGGGACGCCGAGACTACTGCTGACTGCTGTATCGCTCCAGCACGCGATCGACGAACGCGCCCGCGCCGCCGAGATAGCCGGCGGGGTCGAGGAGTTCGGCAAGCCGCTCGCGCGAGGCGTGCGTAGTGATCTCGACGTCCGCGGCCAGCACGTCGAGAAGCGCCCTGCCCTCGCCCAGCGCCCTGCGGCATGCCGTCTCGATGCGGTCATGGGCTGCGAGGCGGCCCAAGGCGGGCGCCAGCGCCATCTGAACGGCCTCAGCCATGATGAGACCTCCGGTCGCGGCGAGATTGGCGCGCATGCGCTCCGGCTTGATCACAAGGCCTTCGAGAAGTTCGGCAAGGCGCGTCAGGACGCCGCCCGTGAGGCGGACGAGTTCCGGCAGGGCCAGCCATTCGGCCTGCCAGCCGCCAGCGAAGCGTTCGTGCTCGCCCGCGCCGCCGGCGGCGATGGTCGCAAGGAGCTGCGGGGCGAGCCCGGCCGCCCCGAGGATGGTCGCGGAAAGCGCCGGATTGCGCTTGTGCGGCATGGTGGAGGAGCCGCCCCGGCCGGGCGCCGCCGGCTCCAGCACCTCGCCGACCTCGGTCTGCATCATCAGGGCGACGTCGCGGGCGACCTTGGCCGCGGTGGCGACGAGGCCGGCCATGAGGCCTGCGGCCTCGAGGATGCGGTCGCGCTGGCCGTGCCAGGGCGTGTCCGGCAGGGACAGACCAAGGCGCGCTGCCAGCAGCCGGGCCACCTCCGGCCCCTTGTCGCCGAGCGAGGCGAGCGTGCCGGCAGCGCCGCCGAACTGAAGGGCGAGGATGCGCGGGCGCGCCTGATCGAGCCGCTCGGCGTGTCGCATCAGTGCGTCCAGCGTTCCCGCCATCTTCAGGCCGAAGGTGATGGGAAGCGCCTGCTGCAGCCAGGTGCGCCCTGCCATGGGCGTATCGCGATGGGCCTTCGCGAGTGCCGCGGCGGCGGCCATGCCACGGTCGAGGTCGGCGTCGATGATCTTGAACGCCTCGCGCAGTTGTAGCACCAGGCCGGTATCCATCACATCCTGGCTGGTGGCGCCGAAGTGAACCCATTTGGCGGCTTCCGGATCGGATTCCGCCACCTTTGCGGTCGCCATCTTGACGAGAGGTATCGCCGCATTGCCGGCGATGCCGGCCGCTTCGGCCAGCGCCGACATGTCGACGTCAAGCATCATGCAGCCGGCGTTGATCGGCACGACCGCCGACGCAGGTATGACCCCCGCCTCGCCCTCGGCCGTCGCCAGCGCGGCCTCGAAGGTCAGCATGGCGAGGACGGTCGCATCATCCGACCAGACCGCCTCCATGGCCGGCGAATCGAAGAGGGGCGCGAGAAGCGGCGACGGCATGGGAACCTCATTCCTGGTTCCGCACAGCCTTAGCAGAGCGCACCGCCGCCGACCAAGGCGGGAACCTTCCCCCGCCTCGCGGGTTGTGGGTCACGAACGGGTATGGCCACAGGAGGGAAACATGTCCGCCACGACCAAAGCCGACGCGTTGCAGGACCAGGGCACGCGCGAATTCGAAGACGCCATCTCCGGCAAGGGGCCGAAGATGCCGAAAAGCTCCATGACCAAGGCCGAGCAGGTCCAGCAGACCGAACTCGATACGGCGCTCGAGGCCTCGTTCCCGGCGAGCGATCCGGTGGCATCGGCCGTTCCGAAGACCAGCCTCGGTGCGCCGAAGGGCCGCGAGTCCGTCGAGCCGACCGAAAAGGCCTGATACGGCCCGCTTGACACCCCGGCCCGCTTGTCCCACTTCCACACCCGTCAGCCGGCCGGACGGCCGCCGCCGCATCACCCGAAAGGGCGCGGGGGAGGAAAGTCCGGGCTCCACGGAA
>CAZEZD010000510.1:0-2179 GCA_964516115.1 uncultured Hyphomicrobiales bacterium | reverse complement strand
GGCAATGCCGAGCAGAAGAAGCGCTACCTGCCGAAGCTGATGAGCGGCGAGCATGTCGGCGCGCTGGCCATGTCCGAACCGGGCGCCGGTTCCGACGTCGTCTCGATGAAGCTGAAGGCCGAGAAGAAGGGCGACCGCTACGTCCTCAACGGCACCAAGATGTGGATCACCAACGGCCCCGATGCCGACGTGCTCGTCGTCTATGCCAAGACCGATCCGGCGGCCGGCGCGCGCGGCATGACGGCCTTCCTCATCGAGAAGAGCTTCAAGGGCTTCTCCTGCGCCCAGAAGCTCGACAAGCTCGGCATGCGCGGCTCGCACACCGGCGAACTGGTTTTCGAGGATTGCGAGGTACCGGAGGAGAACGTGCTCGGCCAGGTCGGCAAGGGCGTCAACGTGCTGATGAGCGGCCTCGACTACGAGCGCGCCGTACTCTCTGCCGGTCCCATCGGCATCATGCAGGCCTGCATGGACGTGGTGATGCCGTACATCCACGAGCGCAAGCAGTTCGGCCAGGCCATCGGCGAGTTCCAGCTGGTGCAGGGCAAGATCGCCGACATGTATGTGTCGATGAACGCCGCGCGCGCCTATGTCTACGCGGTGGCAAAGGCCTGCGACCGCGGCCAGACGACGCGCGAGGACGCCGCCGGCGCCATCCTCTATGCGGCGGAGAACGCCACGAAGATGGCGCTGGACGCCATCCAGCTGCTGGGCGGCAACGGCTACATCAACGATTATCCGACCGGCCGCCTGTTGCGCGACGCCAAGCTCTACGAGATCGGCGCGGGAACGAGCGAGATCCGCCGCATGCTGATCGGGCGCGAGCTGTTCAACAAGACGATGTGACGGGGGCGGGCGGTGGCCGTCACGCTCAAGCCGCTTACGCCTGATCTCTGGCCGGCGCTGGAAGACCTGTTCGGTCCCAACGGCGCCCATGGCGGCTGCTGGTGCATGTACTGGCGCATTCCGGGACCGCGTCGGAACTGGGCCGACG
Source organism: uncultured Hyphomicrobiales bacterium (assembly GCA_964516115.1). Taxonomy (GTDB): domain Bacteria; phylum Pseudomonadota; class Alphaproteobacteria; order Rhizobiales; family Phreatobacteraceae; genus Phreatobacter. Next base: position 1,185 of record CAZEZD010000510.1, on the reverse strand, counting down.
CCTGTGGCGAGCCGAACCGCGATGCCTTCGAGGCCGTTGTCGAGCGCGGACCTCCGCCTGGTCTGATCGCTTTCGACGGAGAGCGGCCCGTCGGCTGGGTCGCGGTCGGCCCCCGGCGTCTCTATCCACGGTTCAATGCGGCGCGGACATCCGCTCCTGTCGGGGCCGGCGGCAGCGACGACGCAGGCGTCTGGGTCATCAACTGTTTCTTCGTCCGGTCCGGAGCGCGGGGCGGCGGCCTGATGCGTGTGCTGATCGACGGCGCTGCCGCCTTCGCGCGACAGAACGGAGCGCGGTGCCTCGAGGCCTGTCCGATCGAGGCGACGCGCAAGCTCGTCTGGGGCGAGGGCTATGTCGGTATCGGCACGACCTTTCGCGCCGCCGGCTTCCGCGAGGTCGCGAAACGGACGCAAACGCGCCCCCTCATGCGGCTCGACCTCTCCCCCGGAAGTCCCGCGTGACCGTGTTCAACACCCTCTTCTTCTACCTCTCCAAGATCATCTGGTGGTTCGCCGCCCCGTCGAACGTGATGATCGGCCTGACGGTGCTGGGAGGGCTGCTGCTCTTCACGCGCTGGAGTCGGGGAGGGCGGCGTCTGGTCGTGCTGGGTGCCGTCGGCCTTGCCGTCTGCGCCTTCTCGCCGCTCGGCGTCTGGCTGGCGCGGCCGCTGGAGGACCGCTTTCCGGTGCAATCGCAGGAGATGCCACCGCCGACCGGCATCCTCGTCCTCGGCGGCTCCATCGACCAGCTGACGACGGCGGCCCGCGGCGGACAGGTGACGCTGACGGCGGCTCCCGGCCGGCTGACCGAAGCGGTCGCGCTCGCCCGCCGCTATCCGGAGGCCCGCCTCGTCTTCACCGGCGGGTCGGCGGCGCTGCTGCGCGCCAACGCCATCGACGAGGCCCGCTCCGCCGCCAAGCTTTTCACTGAGCTCGGCATTCCCACCGACCGCATCACGCTGGAGCGCGAGAGCCGCAACACCTACGAGAATGCCGTGCTGACCAAAGCCCTCGTCCAGCCGAAGCCCGGCGAGCGCTGGCTGCTCGTCACGTCCGCGTGGCACATGCCGCGCTCGGTCGGAATCTTCCGGCGGGCCGGGTGGGAGGTGATCGCCTATCCCACCGATTTCGAGACGCGCGGCACGGAGCGGGAACTCTGGCGGCCGATCCTGCCGGGAAGCCGCGG
>CAZEZD010000509.1:0-2181 GCA_964516115.1 uncultured Hyphomicrobiales bacterium | reverse complement strand
GCCGCTGAGCGACGACGAGCGCCGCCATCTCCTGCGCGCCGCCATCGGCTATGCGCTGGTCGACGATGCGCTCGGCCTTGACCGCCTGCGCGGCCGCTGGCGCGATGCGATGAAGGGCACGCCGGACGAGCGGTCCTTCGACGTGGTGACCTCGCCGATCGAGGCGCGGGGGGTCGAGTATCGCGAGATCGCCAAGTCGATCGCCGATCGCGACACGCTGGACGGGTTCCTCAAGTACTACCGCGAGCGCTATCCGGGCGAGACGCCGGGCGCGAGCGAGGGGACGCCGCCCGCGCCGGCGCAGCAGTCGGGCGCTCCCGCCGCCGCGCGGCCGGGCTGAGCCGGACAGGGCGCGCGCTCAGCCGCCGAAACTTCGCACCAGGCTGCCGGCGACGAGATGCCAGCCGTCGACGAGGACGAAGAAGATCAGCTTGAAGGGCAGGGACACGGTCACCGGCGGCAGCATCATCATGCCCATCGACATCAGGACCGACGCGACCACGAGATCGATTACCAGGAAGGGCACGAAGAGCAGGAAGGCGATCTCGAAGGCGCGCCGGAGTTCGGAGATCATGAAGGAAGGGATGAGCACCCGGAACGAGACCTCCTGTGGCGTCGCCGGCACCGGCTCCCGCGAGAGTTCCTGGAACAAGGCGAGGTCCTTCTCGCGCACATGCTTCAGCATGAACTCCCGAAAAGGACCGGAGGCCCGTTCGAAGGCCTGCGGCATGTCGATCTGGTTCTCGATCAGAGGCCGGACGCCGAGGTCGTAGCTCTGCTGCAGCGTCGGCGCCATGACGAATCCGGTGAGGAACAGCGACAGGCCGACGATGACGGCATTGGGCGGCGCGGTCTGCGTGCCGATGGCGGTGCGCAGCAGCGACAGCACCACCGCGATGCGGACGAAGCTCGTCACCATGATGAGGATGGAGGGGGCGACGGACAGAACGGTGATCAGCCCGATGAGCTGGATGACGCGCTCGTTGACGCCGGCGCCCTGGCCGAGATTGATCGAGATGTCCTGGGCGGACGAAGGGCCGGCCAGCAGCGCCAGGGCGATGGCGGCGAGGGGCCACACCGTGCGGCGAACGCCGCGCCGGACCCTGGCCGTGCCGTGGATGAAAGACCGGAGCATTGCCGTCCCGCGCCGCGAATCGTTGGCGCCGAGCTTAGCAGGTCGCAGGCAGCGGCCCTGTGGACGACGGTGACGCGATCAGGATTTCGGCGGCGTGGGGCCGCGGCCGAGCAGCGCAGCCATCTCCTCCTCGAGGCTGTCGAACACCGACTTCTCGTCGGCGGACAGGGCTTTCGCGGATTGCGGGGCGGGCGCGGTGACCCCCGGGCGCGCGGCGGTCGGGACAGGGGTCGGGGGCGTCAGCGGTTTGGCAGGCGGCGTCGAGGGGGTGGCGCCGATAGGCTTGCGCAGGGCGGCCTCGAGCCGCGCCGCGACATCGTCCTGCCCGGCCGCCGCCGGGCGTGCCGCCGGAGTGACTGGCGTCGGGGCTGGCGAGACGGGTCGCGCAGGTTGGGTAACGACAGGTGTGATTCGGGGAACCTCCGGCCGCGGGGTCTCGACACGCGCGGGTTCCGTACGCTGGGCGGCGGGAGCCGCAACGGGTGCCGGGCGGGGCGGATCGGGCCGCAGCGCGGGCTGGTGCGCCGGGCGGGCCGGCTCCGGCCGCAGCGGCTCGGAGCGTGTCGGCGCCAGCGGCATGTCGAGGTTGACGGGGCGGGCGGCGAGGGGCTCGCCGGCGGCCTGCCGCGCGGCCTCCCTGAGCGAGGGGCGCTGCTGCGGCACGGGCGGGTCGGGCTCCACATAGGCGTGTGCGGCGGCGGGCTCGCGCACCAGGGTCGAGGCCTGGACTGGCATGCCGCGCACGATGGAGGATTCCACCACCACGTCGGTCGGGCCGCCGAGCAGCAGCAGATGCTCGACATTGTCGCGACGGATCAGCACCAGCTTGCGGCGCTGATCGACGTCGGCATAGTCGAGAACCGCGAGGCGCGGCTGCCGGCCCCGGCCGCCCGAACCGATGCCGAGACCGCGACCGCGCAGCAGGCGGAAGATCCAGGCGGTCAGCCCGATCAGCACCAGGACGGCCGCGAAGGCGACGATGAAGGTCGCGGCGAGGGGCGCGTTGGGACCGAGCAGATTGGTGAGATAGTTCATCGAGACCGATC
>CAZEZD010000508.1:0-2182 GCA_964516115.1 uncultured Hyphomicrobiales bacterium | reverse complement strand
CATCCCGACCAGCGGGACGATCAACTCCAAGGGGCAGGACATCACGCGGACGAAGCCGGCCGACATCGCCCGGCTGGGGCTCGTCCGCTCGTTCCAGATCTCGGCGGTCTTTCCGCATCTCTCGGTGCTGGAGAATGTGCGGATCGCCCTGCAGCGCAAGCGGGGTGACAGCTTCGACTTCTGGAACTCGGAAACCGTCCTGAAATCGCTCGACGCCGCGGCACAGAGCCTGGTCGAGGCCGTCGGTCTCGCCGAGTTCTCCCGCGTCCAGGCGGTCGAGCTGTCCTATGGCCGCAAGCGGGCGCTGGAGATCGCCACCACGCTGGCGCTCGACCCGGAAATGATGCTGCTCGACGAGCCGATGGCCGGCATGGGCCACGAGGATGTCGACCGCATCGCCGAACTGATCCGCCGCGTCTCGGCCAACCGCACCATCCTGATGGTGGAGCACAACCTGTCGGTCGTCGCCTCGCTTTCCGACTTCATCACGGTGCTGGCGCGCGGCAAGGTCCTGGCCGAGGGCAACTACGCCACGGTGTCGAAGGATCCCCGCGTGATCGAAGCCTATATCGGAGCCGGTCATGGCTGAGGCGGCAATGGACCTGACCCGCGACGCGACGGTGAAACCGATGCTGGAAGTGCGTGACCTGCACGCCTGGTACGGCGAGTCGCATGTCCTGCACGGCGTCAATCTCGACGTCGGCGAGGGCGAGGTGGTGACGCTGCTCGGCCGCAACGGCGCCGGCAAGACGACCACCCTGAAGTCCATCATCGGCATCATGAGCAAGCGCTCGGGATCCATCCGCTACGAGGGCGCGGAGACCGTCGCCATGTCCTCGCGCGCCATCGCGAAACTCGGCATCGGCTATGTGCCCGAGGAGCGCGGCATCTTCTCCTCTCTTTCGGTCGAGGAGAACCTGATGCTGCCGCCGCAGGTGCGCCCCGGCGGCATGAGCGTCGATCAGATCTTCGAGCTCTTCCCCAACATCAAGGAGCGTCTCACCAGCCAGGGCACCAAGCTCTCCGGCGGCGAGCAGCAGATGCTCGCCATCGCCCGCATCCTGCGCACGGGCGCCAAGTTTCTGCTGCTGGACGAGCCCACCGAAGGGCTCGCTCCCGTCATCATCGAGCAGATCGGGCGGACCATCGCGCGCTTGAAACGCGAGGGTTTCACGATCATCCTCGTCGAACAGAACTTCCGCTTCGCCCAGACGGTGGCCGACCGCCATTATCTCGTCGAGCAGGGGCGCGTGGTGGACATGATCCCCAACGCCGATCTCGAGCGGAATATCGACAAGCTGCACGCCCATCTGGGCGTGTAAGCTGCGCAACAACAAGAAAATCCGACTTTTCCGGACCCCATAGGAGGAAGCCAGTATGACCATGTTCCGAATGAACCGCCGCTCCGTGATGGCAGGCGCCGCCGCCACCGCCTTCACCGCCCGCTCGATGGCGCAGGCCCAGCAGCCCATCAACGTCAAGATCGGCGTGCTGAACGACCGGTCCGGCCTCTACGCCGACCTGACCGGCGAGGGCTCGGCCATCGCCGCGCGTATGGCCGTGGAAGACTTCGGCGCCGCCGCCAAGGGCCTCAACGTCCAGATCGTCGCCGCCGACCACCAGAACAAGCCTGACGTTGGCGCCAACATCGCCCGCCAGTGGTACGACAACGACGCCGTCGACGCGATCGCCGACGTTCCGACCTCCTCCGTGGCGCTGGCCGTCAACCAGATCACTCGCGAGAAGAACAAGATCCACCTGAACTCCGGCGCTGCAACCTCCGACCTCACGGGCGCCCAGTGCTCGCCGAACACGGTACACTGGACCTACGACACCTACATGCTGTCGCAGGGCACCGGCGGCGCCATGGTGAAGGCCGGTGGCGACACCTGGTTCTTCCTGACCGCCGACTATGCCTTCGGCCATGCGCTGGAGCGCGATACCATGGCCGTCGTCCAGCGCAACGGCGGCCGCGTGCTCGGGGCCGTCCGCACGCCCTTCCCCGGCACGGACTTCTCCTCGTTCCTGCTGCAGGCCCAGGCCTCGCGCGCCAAGGTCATCGGCCTTGCCAATGCCGGCGGCGACACGGTCAACTCGATCAAGCAGGCCGCCGAGTTCGGCATCACCGCGGGCGGCCAGAAGCTCGCCGGCCTTCTCGTCTTCGTCATGGACGTCCACGCCC
>CAZEZD010000507.1:0-2183 GCA_964516115.1 uncultured Hyphomicrobiales bacterium | reverse complement strand
GCGCCGCGTCGATGGGCGGGTTATAGGCCAAGCCCTTTCGGACTGTCAACACGGATTTCAAAAAAAATGACATCCCGACGACAACGAACCGTCGCCGGCTATGGAAGAGATGCACTGGGTACGCTCTCAGTCTATTGATTGAACGAGGCTTTTCGCGATTCGACAAGCGGTTTTCCACAGGCGGCCGGCGAGGGAACTTTTCCGGCCGGCCCCGGCTCCGACGGCCTTTCGGGATCTGAGTTTCCCCGAGCGGGCCTCGAATCCGGCCGGGCCAGCGCCTTTCGGTCTCTGTTCCGTGCTTCCCGATGCCCCCTTGCGGGCCAAGGGGCCATTCTTCGCCGGATGGGCCTCCCTCCGGATGGAAGAGCCGCCCTCGTGTGTGTGCGCGCGTTAATCCTTAGTTTTTCCGATTTCTGCTGTTCCGCCGCTTGGCCTTCGCGGTACCGGCGCCAAACGTCCCGCCCGGCCGCAAACCCGGCACTGACCACGCCGCCGACGGCCGCAGCCCTGACGACGCCACATTCCTCGCTCTTCTGTCGCGGATGCGATCTTCTTGACGGCCCGGACCGCCGCGGGCAACGTCGCCGCGCCATCGAGCCGGGCACCGGCCCCCGGAACCGTTCGGAGATTTCTGGTTTGCTTTTGTCCGGCCGATCCCTTGTCGCCAACCAGGCCGACCCGAGCGCATCCCTCGGCGACGAGGCCCCGCTGTCGGCCGACGGTCGCGAGCGGCGCACCATCGAGGGGCGCGGCATCAACATGCGCTGGTTCTCCGGCACGGTCCTCACCGGCCTGTGCGGAGCGGGTCTCATGGGCGGCGCGGTCTGGGCAGCGCTCGAGAACCCGACCCGGCCGCCGGCTCCGGCGGAGATCCTCCAGCCGCTGAGCCGCTCGGGAAGCGGCGCTGGCGAGCGCCCGACCAACACGGCGCGTAAAGGCGACCGCCTCACCCCCCTCGCCGATCTCTTCTCCTCCTCCAAGCAGACCATCCGCGTCTCGCAGACCTCGCGGGTCGGCGACCGTGAGATCATCCGCGTCCGCCCCCATACGCGTGTCGTCGCCAACCTCGTCCAGACATCGAGTGGCGACTACGAGATCCCCCAGTTCAATCCGCTACGCCTCCTGGCAGGCGACACCGTCGAGCGTGCCGAGGAACAGACCCCGGACAGCGAAGGCGAGGTGACGGTGGTCATGCGCGACTTCGGCGCCATGCCCCCTCAGCACCGCACCATGATGGCCCTGTCCACCGACGACATCCTCGGTCAGGTCCGCGAGGTCGCCATGCCGGCGGGCCTCGCCCTTCCCGTCTCGCTGCCTGCCGACGGCGGCTTCGCCACCCGGCCGCGGCCGCGCAACGACGTCATCGCCCCGGACGACCCGAACGTTATGCGCGTCGTCAAGCGCACGCCGGAAGCGACGGCCTCGGCGGTGCCGCCCGACCGCACGGTGATCGCCAAGGCCGGCGACACCATCACCTCGATCCTGCTCGAACTCGGGGCGGTGCGCGACGACGTCCGCCTCATCGCCGCGGCCTTCACCCGCGGCGGTCGCGAGATCACGCTGCGCGACGGCCAGCGCATCCGCGTGCTCTTCGCGCCGGGCGCATCGGGCCGCCAGCAGCCGGTGCGAGTCATCCTGGTCGGTGAGCGCGGCACGCCGGAGGCGGCCGTCGCACAGACGGACGAGGGCCGCTATGTCGCGGTCGAGGATCCGGCCGAGGCCGTCAACGTCACCGACGATTCGGAGGAGGACGAGGAGAGCGGAGGCCTGCGCCTCTACGCCGCCATCTACGAGACGGCGCTGCGCCAGGAGATCCCCCGCCCCATCGTCGACGAGCTCATCCGCGTCTTCGGCAACGACGTCGATTTCTCGCGGCGCGTCAGCTCCAACGACCTGTTCGAGGTTCTGTACGCCTCGGACGAGGAAGGCGACGCCGGTCGCAGCGACATTCTCTATGCGGCGCTGACCACCGCCGGCGAAACCCGCCGCTACTACCGCTTCCATTCCACCGCCGACGGCGTCATCGACTTCTACGACGAGCAGGGCAAGTCGGCGCGCAAGTTCCTCATCCGCAAGCCGATCGCCGGCGGCCAGATGCGTTCCGGCTTCGGCATGCGCCGCCACCCCGTCATGGGCTATTTCAAGATGCACTCCGGCGTCGACTGGTCGGACCGCATCGGCAC
>CAZEZD010000506.1:0-2188 GCA_964516115.1 uncultured Hyphomicrobiales bacterium | reverse complement strand
CACGACGGTCGGGAGGCTCTGGCGCTTCACCGACACGGCCGGCGGGCTCGGTCAGTCGCTGATGTCAGAGGACGGGTCAGGGAACGTCGCCTGGGGCACGTCGGGCGGCCTCGGCAGCCTGACCTCTGCGGGCTTCAGGCACGGCGATGCGAACACTCCCGCCGCCCGGTTCGACGCCAGTGCAGCGAATGTGACGCAAACGGCGTCCGTCTCGTTCTCCGCGCGCGGCCGGCCGAACGCCTTCGAGTGGGGCCATGGCAACTCGGCGGGCTATGCCTGCACCTTCGGCTATCAGTCGTCGTCTGGCCGGCCCTACATCGTCTTCAATGGTGAGGCCGGATCGTCCGTGATCAACACGATCAGGACCCGTGGGGTAAAGGCTCGCGGCATGCTCGGCGACAATGCCGGCGGCCTGTCCTTCTTCACGGTCGCGAGCGCCAACGCTGACAACCAGACGGTCGTCGAGGATGCCAAGCTTTCGGCATCCGGCTATCTCGGCCTTGCGGGCAACTCAAACCCGGACTCTCCCATCGTCGTGGGAACTTCCGCCGCCCGCGCCAACCCGGGCTCGGGCTACATGGCGAAGACCTATGGTGAGGGGAACAGCTACTGGGGGCTGTTCGCCAACACCAACTTCATCTCCGGTCTGCACTTCGGCGACCCGGCGAGCGACACCGTCGGCCGCATCGAATACGCCCATAACGGCGACTACATGTCGTTCTGGACGAATGCCGCCGAGCGGGCGCGCATCGACAGCAACGGCCATGTGGGGCAGGGCACGACAACGCCGAACAAGTCGGCAATGGGCAAGGCTTATACCGTCAACGCAGCCGCCGCCGGCGACTATGCCGTCGTCGAGGTGGCCTCGGGCGATGTCTGGCGGGGGCGCCTCGCCGGCAGCAACGGCGCCGTCATCCTCGATTCGAACAGTGGTCTGCCCATCCTGCTGCGACCGGCCGCCGTCTCGGTGATGACGCTGTCTTCGGGCGTTGCCCACCACAATGCCAATGTCTCGAACGCCCAGTCGGCGCTCACCCTGGTCAATGCCGCGAACCAGAACGTCGCCAAGCCCGCCTTCTCGTCGCTCCTCGTCGCGGGTCCAACGGCCGGCTTCAACATCGGCGGCCTGACCGGCGGCACCGACGGTCTTGAATGCGAGCTCATCAACACGACCGCCCACCAGATGACGCTCAACAACGAAGACGCGTCGTCGACCGCCGGCAACCGCATCACCACCGACACCGGCGGCAACCTGAACTGCAAGCACGCCGTCCTTCGCTACGACGCCACCGCCTCGCGCTGGCGCGTCATCTCCTTCCGCACCTGATCCGGAGACTATCCATGGCACGCCGCCACATCACCCTCGTCCTCGAACTGGACGGGGAGGGAAACCCTGTCGAGATCAACCGCGCCTGGTCCGAGGACGAGGTGCAGTTGCCCACCGGCGGCCTCGGTATGACGCCGAAGGTCAATGTCGACGAGGCCAGCCTCGTCGGGCTCCTGCCGGATCTCGCCGGCGTCACCGCCCAGCTCGTGGCGGTGCAGGACGCCCGCGACGCTGCCATCACGGCGAAGGACGAAGCCTTGGCCGCCAAGGTCGCTGCCGAGGCTGACCGGGACCAGAAGATTGCCGCCGCCGAGGCCGAGCGCGACGCGAAGATCGCTGAGGCGGAGGAAGGGCGCGCCGCGGCCGAAGCGGCCCTCGCCGGCCGGGACGAGACGATCGCCACTCTCGAGGCTCGCATCGCCGAACTGACGGCGCCGCCGGCGGCGATCATCGTCTCCGACCGCCAGTTCTTCCAGGCGCTGGCCATGGGCGGCAAGATCACCGAAGCCGAGGCCGAGGCGGCAGTCGCCACCGGCACGATTCCCGCCGACATGGTGGCGCTCGTCGACCAGCTTCCCGCCGATCAGCAGTTCACCGCGCGCATGCTGCTGAAGGGTGCGACGACCTTCCGCTCCGATCACCCGCTCGCGGACATGCTGGCTGGGCTCTACGGCCTGAACGAGGAGCAGAAGATCGACCTGTTCAGGGTCGCCTCGGAGCTTTGACCCCATGACCATCGTCGACATCACGACGGCGCTCGTCACCAAGCCGCCGCTGATGGCGCTCGTCGTCCTCGCTGGCCTCGTCTTCGCCGCGCTGGCGACGGCGGCCGTCATCCACGCCAACAACCGCCACGAAAGG
>CAZEZD010000505.1:0-2192 GCA_964516115.1 uncultured Hyphomicrobiales bacterium | reverse complement strand
TCGTCGCGCCGCCGTCGACGCGGATCTTCGAGCCGGTGATGTAGGCGGCCTGCTCGGAGCAGAGGAAGGCGGCGGCGGCGCCGAATTCCGCGGCGGTGCCGAGGCGGCCGGCCGGGATCGTGGCGATCGAGGCGGCCTGGATCTCGTCCATCGACTTGCCGCTGCGCTTGGAATTGGCCTCGTCCAGTTCCTTGATGCGGTCGGTGGCGATGCGGCCCGGCAGGATCATGTTGACGGTGACGTTGTCCTTGGCGACCTCGGTCGACAGCGTCTTCGACCAGCCGACGATGGTCGAGCGCAGGGCGTTCGACAGGGCAAGGTTCGGGATCGGGTTCTCGACGCCGGAGGAGGCGACGGTGAGGATGCGGCCCCATTTGCGGGCGCGCATGCCCGGCAGGACCTTTGCGGTGATCTGGAACACCGGCTCCACCATCACCTTGAACATCTTTGCCCATTCTTCGGGGGCGACTTCGGTGGCCGGCTTGGCCGGCGGGCCGCCGGTGTTGTTCACGAGGATGTCGATCTGCCCGAGGGTCTTCTCGGCGAGCGCCACGATCTCCTCGACGGCGCCCTCGGCGCCGAGGTCGGCGGCGATGCCATAGGCCTTGCCCTTGCCGCGGGCGGTGATCGCCTCGGCATTGGCCTTGATGCGGTCGGCGGTGCGGCCGACGAGCATGACGGTCGCGCCTTCGGCGGCGAGCGCCTCCGCGATGCCGAGACCGAGGCCGCGGCTCGAGGCCAGAACCAGTGCTTTCTTGTCGGACAGGCCGAAATCCATGTCACCCTCCTTGGGATTGGGCGCGCAGACAAACCCGAAGCGCGGCCCGATGCAAGAGGACGGGTCGCGGGACAGATGAGCGCGGGCACGCGATGGCGACGGCTGGTGCGTGCGGGCTCAGTTGCGCTCGAAGCGCTCGCGCCAGATGCGCTCGCCGGCCAGACAGTCGACCTTCTGCGTCTGGGCGGGAACGATGCGAGGTCCGTCCGGCGCCGGCCAGGCGGGCAGGATCCCCGCCACCTCGAGCACCAGCTTGCGCCGGGTCGCCGTGACGAATTCCTCCGGCGTGGTGATCGCGATGACGAAGGAGCCGGGGCCGCCCACCACGCAGTCCTGATAGTAGGCGTCGAGGTTGGGAACATCGGCGTAGCGCGTGTTCCGGCGCGGCATGACGATGGGCAGGCCGTTGATCACGATGCCCTTGGCGAGGGCGTCGTCGCGGGCGATCTCGACATGCGGTCCGTTGTTGTTCGAACCGTCGCCGGACACGTCGATGACGCGCCGCATCGACCTCAGGCCGGACTTCTCGAGGAGGTCGACGCTCGCCTGGATGGCGCCGGAGATCGAGGTGCGGAAGGCGCGCCGGTAGGGCTTGGCCTCCAGCTCCGCGGCGAAGGCGCGGGCGCTCTCGGGGCCGTCGATGATGCGCCAGTCGATGACGACCTGCCGCTCGTGGTGGCCGGCCCATTCCAGATAGCTGACGGCGATCTTGCCGATCAGCCCCTTGCGGATGGCGTCGATCACCTCCGGCGAGGTGATGGCCTTGATGTAGCCCTCGCGCTGGAGACGCTGTTCTTCCGGGTCCATCGAGTAGGAGATGTCGACCGCCAGCACGATCTGGACGTCGACCTCGCTCGCTGCCGAGCGGCCCTGCGCGAGCGCCGGCGCCTGCCAGGTCAACGTCAGCAACACGACAAGGATCAATGCACGGACCATGAAAAACCCCGAGCAGTGTCTGAGAACGTCATCAGCCTGACACAGGGCGCGGGAGGGGGGAACGCATGTTTGGCGAGGCACCGGCGGGGAAGGGCGACAGCCCCATCACGTTTGCGTGGGCGGCATCGGTTGCGAAGCCCGCACCATGCTTTATTCATGGCCGCATGAGTTCCGGGCGGTTCCGCACGGTCCGTCACAGTGCATCGAAGGGCCGGCTGCCGTGACCACACTCGTCATCTCCCACGCCAAGTGCCTCGAGCACCAGACGCCCTTCGGCCATCCCGAGCGCGCCGACCGCCTCCGCATGATCACCCACGTGCTCGAGCATGAGCGCTTCGCCGACCTTGCCCGCGACGAGGCGCCCGAGGCGCCGGTCGAGGCCATCCTACGGGTTCATCCCCCGGAATTTGTCGAGAAGCTGGTCAGCGCCTCGCAGCGCTTCTTCAGCGCCTCGCCGCGCTCGTAGATGGCGATGGAT
>CAZEZD010000504.1:0-2206 GCA_964516115.1 uncultured Hyphomicrobiales bacterium | reverse complement strand
TTGTCATCGATGTCGAAGAGCTTGTCGCAGATCGAGGCGAAGACGATGCGACCGACATAGGTGCGGCCGCGGGTGGGATCGAGAACGTCCGGGTCCTCGGCAAGGCCGATGCGCAGCACCGGCTGCTGGGCCGCCGCGCCGGTGAGCGAGGCGGCAAGGAGGAAGGCACTGGCCGTCCAGGTGAAAGTCCGTCGCAAGGTCGTTGTCATGGGGTTCTGTCCTCTGTCGGTTCGGCGCGTAACGCACTCTTCTGCGGGTTCATGAAAGGGTCAGTCCTGGTCCGCCCCTCGGGCGAGGGCTGCATCGATGGCGGCGTTGATGACGTCGCGGTCATAGGTGCCGCTCGGATCATCCTTGGTGGCGAAGAAGCGGGCGAAATGGACGAAGCGCTCGCGCGAGACCTTCTCCAGCCGCTCCAGTTCGGCGAGCGGATCGGCATGGTCGTCGACACGCAGCGACAGGCTCGGGTATTCCTCGCCCTCGTGGATGAGGAGCGCGGCCGACTGCTTGCCGCGCTTGTCGCCCCCTGCCGCCTCGCCCGCCTTGAGCGCCGCGATGAGCCGCCGCGCGAAGGGCAGGGCGGCCCCGTCCCGAAAGGCGCGCGCAGTTTCGGCGATCACTCCGGGACCGGCCAGCATGTTGCCGGCGACCGAGAAGCCATCGTGGATGGCATGGCCGCACCAGTCGACGCATCCGGACCCCGTGTGGGCGGCGAACCGTCCCGCCTTGTCCATGACATGCAACTGTCTCTGGCTCTCTCCGGCGTCCGAGGCCGTCAGGAGCCGGACGACCTCATCGGCCGGAACTCCCTCGCGCAGCAGCCTCAGGCCGCGCGGGCCATAAGTCGGATTGATCAGCGCCTGCGTCGCCACCGCTCCGGCGGCCGGATCGATGTGCGGCAAAAGCGCGCCGACGGCAAAGAAGCGGGTTGCCACGGCGATGCCGATGGCCCCTGTCGTCTCGTCGCTCGCAATGATCGACCAGGTCATGACACCATCCTCATCGCCCGACCGCGTAGCCCTGCATGCCGCGCGGGTTGGCGGCGGCCTTCAGGCGATGGCCCTCCTTGCGCGCGCCCGTGAGGCGACCCTCCGACCATGCGCCGCCGACCTCGACCTCGTGGCCGCGGCGGCGGAGTTCGGCGATGGTCGCCTCCGGGAACCGGCTCTCGACGACGATGACGCCGGGCCGCGAGGTGCGCGGCCAGAAGGAGCCGGGGAAGTGCTCGGTATGCCAGGCGGGCGCGTCGATCGCCTCCTGCAGGTTCATGCCGGCATGGACGTGGCGCAGGAACATCTGCGGGATCCACTGGTCCTGCTGGTCGCCGCCGGGCGAGCCCCACGCGAGGTAGGGTGCGCCGTCGCGATAGGCGATGGTCGGGGTCAGCGTCGAGCGCGGCCGCTTGCCGGGCACGAGCGCCGCCGGATGGGTCTCGTCGAGCCAGAACATCTGCGCCCGGGAGCCCAGGCAGAAGCCGAGATCGGGAATGATGGGGGAGGACTGCAGCCAGCCACCGGAGGGGGTCGATGAGACCATGTTGCCCCAGCGGTCGATGATGTCGAAATGCACGGTGTCGCCGCGGGTCACGCCGTCAGTGTCAGTCTCGATGTCGCCGACGGTTGGTTCGCCCGCGCCCGTGGCGCCGACCGCCACGCGCTTGCCGGTGGCAACGCGCGCATCGACCTTGCCGCCGGCGCCGGCGATGGTGCCGGGGCGCAGCTCCAGCGAGGCCGTGTCGCCGATCAGCTTGCGGCGCTCGGCATTGTAGGCGTCCGACAGGAGGGTCGCGATCGGCACTTCGACGAAGTCCGGATCGCCGTAAAAGGCCTCGCGGTCGGCGAAGGCGAGCTTGGCGGCCTCGGTCACGAGGTGGACGAAATCGGGCCCGGCCACGTCGATACCGTCGAGGCCCATGCCGTTGAGCAGGGAGAGCTGCTGCAGGCAGGCGAGGCCCTGGGTCCAGGTCGAGGGCTTGAAGACGCGGTAGCGGCCGTAGTCATAGTGGATCGGCGCCTCGACGGTGGCCTTCCAAGTCGCCATGTCCTGGCCGGTGAGGACGCCGCAATTGTGCTGGCCGGTGACGTCATAGACCGCCTCGGTGCGGCAGAACCTGTCGATGGCCTCGGCGACGAATCCCTGGCTCCAGACGAAACGGGCGCGGGCGATCTCGTCCTCGCGGGTGCCGCCCTCGCATTCGCGCAGAACA
>CAZEZD010000503.1:0-2220 GCA_964516115.1 uncultured Hyphomicrobiales bacterium | reverse complement strand
CGGGTCGAACTGCTTGACCAGCTTCGCCCACAGGAGGCGCGCCGCGCGCAGCTTGGCGACCTCCATGAAGAAGTTCATGCCGATGGCCCAGAAGAAGGACAGGCGCGGCGCAAACTGGTCGACCGTCATGCCGGCGGCGATGCCGGCGCGGATATACTCGACGCCGTCGGCGAGGGTGTAGGCGAGCTCGAGGTCCTGCGTCGCTCCCGCCTCCTGCATGTGATAGCCGGAGATCGAGATGGAATTGTACTTCGGCATCTCCTTCGCCGTATGGGCGAAGATGTCCGAGATGATCCGCATCGAGGGCTTGGGCGGATAGATGTAGGTGTTGCGGACCATGAACTCCTTGAGGATGTCGTTCTGGATGGTCCCGGAGAGCTTGGCCTGCGGCACGCCCTGCTCTTCCGCCGCGGCGATGTAGAGCGCGAGGATCGGCAGGACCGCGCCGTTCATGGTCATCGACACGCTCATCTGGTCGAGCGGGATGCCGGAGAACAGTGTGCGCATGTCGTAGATGGAATCGATGGCGACGCCCGCCATGCCGACGTCGCCGGACACGCGGGGATGATCGCTGTCGTAGCCGCGGTGGGTGGCGAGGTCGAAGGCCACCGACAGGCCCTTCTGGCCGGCGGCGAGGTTGCGCCGGTAGAAGGCGTTTGAATCCTCGGCGGTGGAGAAGCCGGCATATTGCCGGATCGTCCAGGGCTGGTTCACGTACATGGTCGGATAGGGGCCGCGCAGGAACGGCTTGATGCCCGGCCAGGTGTCGAGGAAGTCGATGCCGGCGAGGTCCGCCTCGCTGTGCACCGGGCGCACGGCGATCTCCTCCGGCGTCAACCAGGCCTCGCCGCCGGAGGCGGCGGGCGCGGAGTCGGTGAAATCGACGGTGGTGAAGTCGGGGATGCGGGTCATGGCTGTCTCCTCACGCATCCAGCGCCGCACGCGCGGCCTTCAGGAAGGCCAGCACGTCGCCGCCAGCATAGACGAAACCCTCGACGCCCGCAGCCTTGAGGCTGTCCTCGAGATCGCCGGGACGGCCAGCGAGCCAGAGTTGCCGTGCGCCGGCAGCTTTCAGTGATGCCGCGACGTCGATGGCATCAGTGGCATAAAGGTCGTCGGACGAACACAGGCAGGCGATCGCCGTGCCGCTCGCCGTGAAGGCCTCCCGGATCGCGGCGAGATCGGCAAAGCCCTCCGGAATGGGCGCATCGAAGCCGCCGGCCTCAAACAGGTTGCGGGCGAAGCTGGCGCGCGCCGTGAAGGCGGCGACGGGACCGATCACGGCCAGGAACACCTTCGGCCGCGCGCCGGTCCGTGCGGCGATGGCGTCGAGATCGGCGCGCAGGGCCTCGAACGGCTCGGCAAGGCGGATGGGCGACAGCGGATCGACGAAGACGGTGTCGCTCTTCAGCCGCGACAGCGCCGAGCGGATGGCGCCGCCGGCAAAGGCCTTCACCTGCGCCTCGAAGCGCTCGCCCTTGCCGGCAGGGGGCAGATCGACGGGCGCCGCGCCGCGCTGCGTCTCGCGCTTCGGCGGTTGCAGCACCTCAGGCACGGCCTCGTGGACATTGGGAAACTCGGACGTGCCGGTCAGCGGCTCGCGGCGCTTGGCGATGGCGGCGGCCCGCTCGGAGCGGACCGCGGCGACGGCCGCCTGAACCGTGCCGGCCGCAAGCGCGGCGACGATGCCGCCGGCCTTCTCGGCGTCCTGGAACAGCGACCACGCGCGCTGGCAAAGCTCGTCGGTCAGCGCCTCCATACCGCCGGAGCCAGCCGCCGGATCAGTGACGCGATGAAGGTTCGATTCCTCGATGAGGATGAGCTGGGTGTTGCGGGCGACGCGCCGGGTGAAGGCGTCCGGCAGGCCGATGGCGGCCGTCCAGGGTTCGACGACGACATGGTCGGCACCGCCGACACCCGCGGCGAAGACTGCCGTCGTCGTGCGCAGCCAGTTCACCGCCGGATCGACCTTGGTGACCATGCGCCAGGCGGTCTCGGCGTGGAGGTCGAGATGGGTGGGAGCGAGCCCGCACGCCGCTTCGAGCCGTGCCCAGAGCTTGCGGATGGCGCGAACCTTGGCGGTGGAAAGGAACTGGTCGGCATCGACGGACAGCACCACCGAGACGCTGCAGGCGGCGTCGGCGAGCGGCAGGCCCGCCGCCTCCAGCATGCGCCAGTACTGCACCGCCGTGCCGAGCACATAGGCGAGTTCCTGCGCCT
>CAZEZD010000502.1:0-2230 GCA_964516115.1 uncultured Hyphomicrobiales bacterium | reverse complement strand
CCAGGCCTCGCGCCACGACAGCGCCATGGCGTCACGCTGCTGGCCGCCCCAGGTGACCGATTTGCCGAAGGCGAGGCCGATCATGAAGATGGTGATGCGGAACGAGGTGAGCGCGCCGAGCAGGAAGGAGAACACGAGTTCGGTTGCCGCCGCTCCGAGGAAGTGCGCCCGCCCGCCATAGCGCTCCGTGCCGCCCTCGCTGAGGAGGATGTGCGTGAAGCCGGCAATCTTCGGCATCAGGTACATGAGGAAGAAGATCACGTAGACGGTAGCGGCAAAGCCGACGGGGAAGGCGTCGCGGCTCGGCCCGTGCCAGGCGAGAAAGGGCGAAAGCGCGATCATCAGCGTCCAGGCCGGCACGCCAACGAACATCAGGATCGCCCAGAGGAGCTGGAAACGGCTGATGAGCTTGAGACCCGGCTGATCCAGCAGCTTCACATACTGCATGTTGCCCTGGCACCAGCGCACGTCGCGGCGTGAGAATTCGAGGATTGTCGGCGGGTTTTCCTCCCACGAACCTTCCTCCTCCGGGAGCACGCGCACCTCGTAGCCGGCGCGGCGCATGAAGGTCGCCTCCACCTGGTCGTGCGACAGCACATGGCCACCGAGCGGGGGGCCGCCGGAGAGCACCGGTAGATGGCAGTGGTCCATGAAGGGGCGGATGCGCACCAGCGCGTTGTGCCCCCAGAAGGGGCCGCAATCGCCCACCCACCAGGCCTGGCCCATGGTGTAGGAGCGCATGCCCTGCCGCATGCCGAACTGGAAGATGCGGGCGAAGGCCGATGACGACGGCATGCCGACGACGAGGCTCTGCAGGATGCCGAGCTTCGGATAGGCCTGCATCATGCGCACATGCTTCACGATGGTGGCGCCGGCCATCAGGCTGTCTGCATCGAGCGGCAGCATCAGTTCGTAGCGGGCGCCCCAGCGGTCGAGGAAGTCGCGGACGTTGCCGGCCTTGAACGCCGTGTTGTCGGTGCGCCGGCGGTAAACGACGCGGCCCTCCCCGGCTTCCGCTGCGAAAGCGGCCGCGGCCTTCTCCTCGCGCTCACCGATGGCGGGGTTATTGGTGTCGGACAGGATGAAGTAGTCGAACTGGGTGCCCTCGCCCGTTGCGTCGATGCTCTGCTTGACGATCTTCAGCCGCGCGATGGCCCGCTCGGGATCCTCGTTGCGCAGCGTCATGAACACGGCGGTGCGGATGGTAATCGGGGTGCGCTCGTCGCCGGCCCGGGCGAAGGGTGCGACCTCCATCATCGCGTCCCCCTCGCGGTGGAGGAGCCAGAGGCCGATCAGCGCGTTCCAGAAGCCGAGCACCGTCCAGGGCGTGGCGATAGCGAAAGCGATCGCCAGCACGATGTCGACGATCGTCCAGCCGCCGGACCCCAGCACCGACCAGGCGGCGGCGTTGAGCAGGAACCACGTTGCGACGTTCAGCCCCAGCACGATCCAGCGCCGTCTGCTCAACTCTGCCGTGGACTGGAGACCCGCCGGCGTCGTAGAGCCGTCCTGCGGTGGCGAGCCGCCGGTCGCGGCCGGGAACGGCGAGAGATCGTTCATCGTTGAGCCTCCGTCACCCTCGCGGGCGGCGACACGGGAGAATGCAGCATGGCGGCGACCGCCCGAGCCCTCTGGTACGCCTCACGCCGGACAGTGGACCTGCGTGATGCAACGCTGGATGAACGCGGACCGGCCGACGCCGAGATCCGCATGCTCTATAGCGGGGTCAGCCGCGGCACGGAAAGGCTCGTCTTCAACGGCCTCGTCGCGGCCCCCGAGCGCGAGCGCATGCGGTGCCCGCTGCAGGAGGGCGATTTCCCCTTCCCGGTGAAGTACGGCTACTGCGCCGTCGGCACCGTCGAGGCCGGCCCCGAGGCCCTGGTGGGACGGACGGTGTTCACGCTGGGGCCGCACCAGACGCGCTTCCTCGCCCCGACCGACAGGGTGTCCGTCGTCCCGGTCCCGGACGATGTGCCGGCCCGTCGCGCCATCCTCGCCGCCAACATGGAGACGGCGCTGAATGCGGTGTGGGACTCCGGCGTCGGCCCCGGCGACCGCATCGTCGTGGTGGGTGGCGGCGTTCTCGGCCTCCTCGTCACCTTCCTCGTTTCGAAGATCCTGGGAACCGAGGTCACCCTCGTCGATCCCGAGCCCTCGCGCCGCGACTTTGCGAAACTCTTCGGCGTGAAGTTCCAGAAGCCGCTCGACGGCCCCTCGGACTGCGACGTCG
>CAZEZD010000501.1:0-2237 GCA_964516115.1 uncultured Hyphomicrobiales bacterium | reverse complement strand
GCGCATCACATCGCGCTTGAACCAGTGGGCGTAGACCAGCGGCAGATAGTGGCCGATGTCGAGGATTTCGGTCGCCTGGCCCTTGATGACCGCGGAGCCGAGAAGACCCGGCACGTCCGCCGCCACCTCGATGTTCAGCGCGTCCTCGACGATGTCGACGATCTCGTCGACCACGAGGCCCATGGAGCGACCGGAGTCGGAGAAGACGAGCAGCGGCTGGCTGCCTTCCGAGCGAAGTTGCATCACGCCCGAGACCGGGACGAGCGGCATGAGGGCGCCGCGGTACTGGACCAGATGGCGGCCATGGGCCTGCTCGATCTTGTCCACGGCCACCTCTTCGAGGCGGGTGACGAGGGAGAGCGGGACCGCCTTCTGCTCGCGCGAGCCGGCGCGGAACACCAGCATCGAGGTGAGCTGGCGCTCCTGGCCGCGACGGGAGTCGGCTTCCTTCTCGCTCGCCTCTGCGGAGACGTCGGTACCGATCGCCGAGGCGATGCCGTTCGGATCGATGATCATGATCACCGAGCCGTCGCCGAGGATCGTGGTGCCCGAGAACATGGTGATGTGGCGCAGCTTGGAGGACATCGGCTTCACGACGATTTCCTCGGTGTGGAAGACCTGATCCACGACGATGCCGAAGGTCTGGCTGCCGACCTGGGTGACCACGATGAAGCCATTGGTCTCGTCCAGCGGCTCGCCGTCGGCGATGCCGAGGAGCTGGCGCAGGTGAACCAGCGGCAGCAGCTTGTTGCGCAGGCGCAGGACGGGGGTGTCCTTGATGCGCTCTATCCGGTGCTCGGAGTTCTGCTGGGCGCGGACGAGTTCGATCACCGAGAGCTGCGGGATCGCAAAGCGGTCGCTGGCGCTCTCGACGATGAGGGCCGAGACGATCGCCAACGTCAGCGGGATCTTGATGGTGACGGTGGTCCCCTCGCCCTGGACGGACTTGAGGTCGATGGTCCCGCCGATCTGGTCGATGTTCGTACGCACCACGTCCATGCCGACGCCGCGGCCGGACACGGACGTCACCTGTGCGGCGGTCGAGAATCCGGGGGCGAAGATGTGCTTGTGGATCTGCGTTTCCGTCATCTTCTCGAGCTCGGCCTCGCTGGCCAGGCCCTGCTCGACGATCTTCTTGCGGATGCGGTCGGTGTTGAGCCCGCGGCCGTCGTCGGAGATGGAGATGACGATGTGGCCGCCCTCGTGATAGGCGGACAGGCGCACGGTGCCCTTCTCGGGCTTGCCGGAGAGGCGGCGCTGCTCGGGCGACTCGAGGCCGTGGTCGGCCGAGTTGCGGACCATGTGGGTCAGCGGGTCCTTGATCAGGTCGAGCACCTGGCGGTCGAGTTCGGTCTCGGCGCCGTGCATCTCCAGCTCGATCTGCTTGCCCAGTTCGTTGGCGAGGTCGCGGACGATGCGCGGTAGCTTCTGCCAGGCATTGCCGATCGGCTGCATGCGCGTCTTCATGACGCCGTCCTGCAGCTCCGCAGTGACATTGGACAGCCGCTGCAGCGGCACCTTGAATTCGGAATCCTCGTGACGGCGGACGATCTCGAGGAGCTGGTTGCGGGTCAGCACCAGTTCCGAGACCATGGTCATCAGCTGTTCGAGCGTGTCGACGTTGACGCGCAGGGTCTGCTGACCCTTCACGCCACCCTCGCCGTCCTCCTCGCCGGCCGCCGTGGCCGGCTTGGCAGCCCGCTGGGCGGGCTTCTTGACATCGGCCTTGGCCGGGGCAGCCTCGACCGGCGCGACAGGCGGGGCGGCCACTTCCGGCAGCGGCGCGACCGCAACCTCGGCCTCCGTCTCGCGGAAGGCGCGCTCGAGTTCGTCGAGCGACACCTCGCCCGGACGCAGCGGGCGGTCGAGGCTCTGGTCGACGACGGCTCCGGCCGCGGCGGGAGCTTCCGGCGCCTTGGCGGCGGCGGCGCCTGCGGCACGCGCCGCGTCGGCGGCGATGGACATGGCTTCGAGCTGGGAGATGAGATCGCCGTCGTCACCTTCGGGCTCGGCGCCGGCGTTCTCGAGATCGGCGAGGATCTCCTTCAGGCGATCGATGGTGAACAGGATGAGGGTCACGCCCTCACCGGTGACCGGAGCACCGTCGCGGTACTTGCCCATCAGCGTCTCGGCGGCGTGGGCCAGCGCTTCGAGGCGGGGAAGGCCGAGGAACCCGCAGGTGCCCTTGATGGTGTGGACGAGGCGGAAGATGTTGCCGAGGATGGCAGCGTTGTTGG
>CAZEZD010000500.1:0-2243 GCA_964516115.1 uncultured Hyphomicrobiales bacterium | reverse complement strand
GCTACCAGCCGGGCAGGGACGGGGCGGTGCCGCCCTATCTCGGCGCCGCCAACTTCGCGGCAGTCCGCGAGAGGGCCGACCGCGTCGAGGTCCGCCACGAGAATTTCATCGACCATCTGGAAGGCCTGCCCGATGCCTCCCGCGACGCCTATGTGCTGCTCGACGCCCAGGACTGGATGACCGACGCAGTGCTGAACCGGCTGTGGCGGGAGATCACCCGCACGGCGCGGCCCGGCGCGCGCGTGATCTTCCGCACCGCCGCCGAGGAGAGCCTGCTGCCCGGCCGGGTCGCGCCGGACCTTCTCGCCCGCTGGAGCTACGACCCGGCGCGCTGCCGGGAGATGACGGAGCGCGACCGCTCCTCCATCTATGGCGGCTTCCATCTCTACACGCTGGTGTCGCCGTGACGATGCCGGCCGAAGCCTTTCCGGCCGCCGAGCGGATGGACGCCATCTACCGCTGGCAGGTCGGCATCTATGACCTGACACGGAAATATTACCTGCTCGGCCGCGACAGGTTGATCGACGACCTGGCCCCGCCGCCCGGTGCCACGGTGTTGGAGGTCGGCTGCGGCACCGGCCGCAACCTCATCGTTGCGGCACGGCGCTATCCCGACGCGCGGTTCTACGGCTTCGACGTCAGCCCGGTCATGCTGGCCGAGGCGCGCCGCGCGGTCGCCCGCGCCGGGCTTGCCGACCGCATCAGGCTGGCGCAGGTGGATGCTGCGGCCTTCGATCCGCTCACCGCCTTCGCCCGCGACGGATTCGACCGGGTGTTCTGCTCCTACACGCTGTCGATGATCCCGCCCTGGGAAGGGGCGCTCGACCGTGCCATGGCGGCCGTGCTGCCCGGCGGATCGCTGCACGTTGTCGATTTCGGCGGTCAGGAGCATCTGCCGGGCCTGTTCCGCACCGGCCTCAGGGCCTGGCTGGCGCAGTTCCACGTCACGCCGCGCGACGGGCTGGCGATGGCGCTGGAGCAGGCTGCCGCGTCGCGTGGCTGCCGGGTGAGCATCGAGAGGCCCTATCGCGGCTACGCGGTGCAGGCGGTTGCGGTGCGGCCGCCCCTTGCTTGACCCCGTCGCCGGGCGGGGGCTATGACCCGCGCCCAGATGACCCAGCCAATCGACACTGCCGGCGCCCCCGAACTGACGGTGGTCGTCCCCAGCTACAACGAGCGCGACAACGTGCCGGAACTGGCGCGGCGGCTCGACCATGTACTCGCCGGTATCGCCTGGGAGATGATCGTCGTCGACGATGACAGCCCGGACGGCACCGCCGCGGTGGTGAAGGAGATCTCCCGTCGCGACCCGCGCATCCGCTGCATCCGCCGCGTCGGTCGGCGCGGGCTCGCGGGCGCCTGCATCGAGGGCATGCTCGCTTCCTCCGCCCCGGTCGTGGCGGTGATGGACGGCGACCTGCAGCACGACGAGACGATCCTGCCCGCCATGCTCGACCACATCCGCGCCGGGCGGGATCTGGTGGTGGCCAGCCGCAACATCGAAGGCGGTTCCAAGACCGAGGGCCTGTCGCGGCTCCGCCAGGGCATTTCCGATCTCGGCCGACGCCTGTCGGGGATGATCCTCAAGGCGCCCCTCTCCGACCCGATGTCCGGCTTCTTCATGATCCGCAGGGAGATCGTCGAGGAGGTCGCGCCGCGTCTCGCCACCTCCGGCTTCAAGATCCTCGCCGATATCGCGGCATCGGTGTCGAAGCCGCCGAGCCTTGCCGAGGTGCCCTTCGTCTTCCGCGAGCGCGTCCACGGCGAGAGCAAGCTCGATGCGAAGGTGGCGCTCGACTATATCGGCTTCGTCCTCAACAAGCTGTCCGGCGGGCTCATTCCGCTGCGCTTCATCTTCTTCGCCCTGGTGGGCGCGAGCGGCGTTCTTGTCCATCTCGCCGCGCTCTATGCCGGCCTGTCGCTGGGCGTGCGGTTCGAGTGGGCGCAGACGATTGCGACCTTCATCGCCATGACGTCCAACTACGTGATCAACAACGAGATCACCTATCGAGACGCCCGGCTGAAGGGCGCACGCTTCGTCACCGGTCTGCTGCTCTTCTATCTCGTCTGCAGCATCGGCGCCTTCGGCAACATCGGTGTGGCGAGCTGGCTCTACGCCGGCGATGTCGACTGGTGGCTGTCGGGCCTCGCCGGCGCCGTCATGGGCGCGGTGTTCAACTATGCCGCATCCGCCACCCTCGTCTGGCGCCGCTGACATGCCCGCCGCGCCACGCCCGATCGGG
>CAZEZD010000499.1:0-2243 GCA_964516115.1 uncultured Hyphomicrobiales bacterium | reverse complement strand
AGGGCCGCCGCCCGCGCATCCTCGTCGCCAAGGTCGGCCAGGACGGCCACGACCGGGGACAGAAGGTCATTGCCTCCGCCTTTGCCGATCTCGGCTTCGACGTTGACATCGGTCCGCTGTTCGCCACGCCTGCCGAGGCCGCGAAGCAGGCGATCGAGAACGACGTCCACTGCGTCGGCGTCTCCTCGCTCGCCGCCGGTCACCTGACGCTGGTGCCCGAACTGAGGGCGGAACTCGAAAAGCAGGGCCGCGAGGACATCATGATCGTGGTCGGCGGCGTCATTCCGCCGCAGGACTTCGACGCGCTCTACGCCGCCGGCGCCTCCTCCATCTTCCCGCCGGGAACGCCCATCGCGGATGCCGCCATCGACCTGATGGACAAGCTCAACGCCAGGCTGGGCTACGTGCAGGCGGCGGAGTAGGCGCGTCAGTCGGGGCCGGCCGGCCCGGCGGAGACCTTGTCGCTGCCCTCGGCGTTGACCTGCGCGTCGCAGCAGACCAAGCCGGGGGAAGGCCATGATCGCGACCATCACCGCCTTTGAACAATCGCCGGACCGCGGCCGCGGTCTGGCGCGCGACATGGCGGTGCGATGGGCCCTCGAGGAAGTGGGTCAGCCCTATCAGGTCCGGCTGCTCAGCTTCGCTGCGATGAAGGAGGCGGCGCATCGGGCGCTGCATCCTTTCGGGCAAATTCCGACCTACGAGCAGGGCGATCTGGCCCTCTTCGAGTCCGGTGCGATCGTCCTCCATATCGCCGACCGCCACGCGGGTCTGCTGCCGGATAACGCCGATGGCCGGGCCCGCGCCGTGGGCTGGACGGTCGCCGCGCTCAGCACCATCGAACCGCCCATCATAGAGCGCGAGATGGCCATCCTGACGGAGGGTGACCGGGACTGGTTCGCCGCGCGCCAGCCGCTGCTCGACGAGCGGATTCACAAGCGGCTGGCAGCGCTATCGTCGCGACTCGGCACCGCAGACTGGCTCGATGACGCGTTCAGCGCCGGCGATCTGATGATGGTCTCGGTGCTGCGCCGGCTGGAGGGATCGCCGATACTCGACGGCTACCCAAATCTTTCCGCCTATGTGGATCGCGCCAGCGCGCGACCTGCCTTCCGGCGGGCCTTCGAGGCCCAGCGCGCAGTATTCGCGGCCCTTGACGGACGGTCGTGACGCCCATCGCGGCGGGCGGCGCGACGATGGGCGGAACCCCGAGTGATCGCGTCATGCCTCCCCTGCCGCGCGAAATTCGGGCAATCGAAACGGTTGAACTGACTGCCATTCCAGTGCAGCTTCCTGTGATCACAGACAAGGACCGGATCAACCGGCCTCAATCGATCTAAGGGAGGATCATCATGACTGAACTTACGCGCCGCCATCTCATGGTCACCGCCGCGGGCGTCGGCCTCGCCTCGCAGCTCTCCGCGCCGGCCATCGCCCAGGCCTTTCCGGCCCGTCCCATCACGCTCGTCGTGCCGTGGGGCGCCGGCGGCGGCACGGACGCCACCGCCCGCATCATCGGGGCGTTGATGGAGAAGGAGTTCGGCCAGCCTGTGAACGTGGTCAACCGCACCGGCGGTTCGGGCGTCGTCGGCCATTCGGCCATCGCGACCGGCGCGCCGGACGGCTACACGATCGGCATGGTCACCGTCGAGATCTCGATGATGCACTGGCAGGGCCTCACCCAGCTGAAGCCCGACAGCTACACGCCCCTCGCGCTCATGAACGAAGATCCGCCCGGCGTGCAGGTTTCGGCCTCGAGCCCCTATGCCGACCTCAAGGCGCTCGCCGACGCCATCAAGGCCAATCCGGGCAAGCTGAAGGCCTCCGGCACCGGCCAGGGCGGCATCTGGCATCTCGCCCTCGTCGGCTGGCTCGGCGCCATGGGCCTGCCGGCCAGCGCCGTGCCGTGGGTGCCCTCGAACGGCGCGGCACCCGCCATGCAGGACCTCGCCGCCGGCGGCATCGACATCGTCACCTGCTCGGTGCCCGAGGCCAAGGCCATGCTGGATGCCGGCCGCGCCAAGTCGCTCGCCATCATGGCGGCCGCGCGCAATCCGCAGTTCGCCAACGTGCCGACGCTGAAGGAGGCGATCGGCGTCGACTATACGGTCGGCGCCTGGCGCGGCATCGCAGCGCCGAAGAACCTGCCGGCCCCGATCGCCGAGCGGTACACG
Organism: uncultured Hyphomicrobiales bacterium; assembly: GCA_964516115.1. Classification (GTDB taxonomy): domain Bacteria; phylum Pseudomonadota; class Alphaproteobacteria; order Rhizobiales; family Phreatobacteraceae; genus Phreatobacter. The sequence continues at coordinate 69 of CAZEZD010000499.1, read as the reverse complement.
ACGGTCCTCAAGAAGATCACCGAATCCAAGGAATTCCGCGACTTCATGTCGGCCCGCGGCTTCGGCGTG
>CAZEZD010000498.1:0-2246 GCA_964516115.1 uncultured Hyphomicrobiales bacterium | reverse complement strand
ATCTGCCTTCTAAGCAGAATGTCGCAGGTTCGAGCCCTGCCGGGATCGCCATTCCTTCGGAAACCGCATGGGTACGGACCACGGCGGGGACGATCGCCGGTCCGCCTTTGGCCCTTCCTGTTGCAGCGCACAGGAATCTGTGCCGCATACGCATAGTTCCGTATGCCATGGGATTTGTCCCGCCACCTACAGTGGCGGCAGATGCGGTCCTGCTCCAGAAGGCCGCCAGAGGAGAACGACGATGTCGCAACCGTCCACCCTGCGCCGCCTCATGGCCGGCGCGGCTCTCGCCGCCGGCCTCGGTCTGGCCGGCCCGGCCATGGCCCAGACCAAGGTCAATATCGGCATTTCCGGCTGGACCGGATTCGCGCCGCTCACCCTCGCCAAGGAAGCCGGCATCTTCGCGCGCAACGGCCTCGACGTGACGATCCGAAAGATCCCGCAGGCGAGCCGCCACCTCGCCATCGCCTCCGGCGACATCCAGTGCGCCGCGACCACCGTCGAAACCTGGATTTCGTGGAACGCCAGCGGCATCGCCACGACGCAGATCTTCCAGCTCGACAAGAGCTACGGCGCCGACGGCATGGTGGTGCGCAACGGCATCAACTCCATCCGCGACCTGCGCGGCAAGACCATCGCAGCCTCGGCGCCGGGCACCTCGCCCTATTTCGCGCTCGCCTGGTTCCTCAAGGAGAACGGCATGTCGGTGCGCGACGTGACCGTCGTCAACATGGAGCCGGGACCGGCGGCGCAGGCCTTCGTGGCCGGCCAGAACGACGCCGCCATGACCTACGAGCCCTATCTGTCGTCGGTGCGCAACGCCCCGCAGGCGGGCAAGATCATCGCCACCACCCTCGACTATCCCATGGTCATGGACACGTTCGGCTGCACGCCGGCCTTCATCCAGGCCAACGAGGCGGCGGTTCGTGCGCTGGCGAAGAGCTATTTCGAGGCGCTCGAGATGATCAAGACCAACCAGGCCGAGGCCTATCGCATCATGGGCGCCGACGTGCGCCAGACGGCCGAGCAGTTCGGCAACTCGGCGCAGTATCTGCGCTGGCAGGACCGCGAGGCGAACAAGATCTTCTTCGCCGGCGAGTGGCGCCGCTTCACCGAGAAGGCGGCGGACCTGCTGCTGGAGATCGGCGTGATCCGGCAGAAGCCGAACTTCGACACCATGGTCGACACGCGCTTCATCCAGTAGGCGGTTGCGCTCATGTCGTCATGCCCGGCCTTGTGCCGGGCATCCACGAATTCCTTGCTCGTTCGTGTTCAAGTCGTGGATGGCCGGGCCAAGCCCGGCCATGACGCGTTGGGAGGCTTTATTGGCAACGACAGTCGACCTCGAAAACCTGAAGGCCGTCACCTGCCGCCTCATCGACGAATTGGCATTTCAGGTCGGTTCCAGCGAGTTCCCTCTGCCCGAGAACGACTTCTATTGGTTGCTGTCGTTCAACGCGAAAATGGATATGGCCGAGCGACCGCAAGCCGATGGAGCGGGACGGCTGAGAGACGATTGGGAGATGACCCATTGGCTCGCCGACTATCCCGAACAGGTCAGTGCGTACTCACTGACCGAGGTTGCCGAGCTCCTTTCCTATTTGGGTCACGCCTCCGCCGACCTGCCTTTCCGACCACGCGAGGAGAATCGCGGATGAAACCCCTCGAGCCCGTGTCCCCGACGGCGCGCGTCGTCCTCGGCATATCGTTCTTCGTCATCTTCTTCGCCGCATGGGCGGCGGTGACCTTCGGCGGCCTCGTGCCGAAGATTTTCCTCGCCGACCCCGTGACCATGTTCCAGGAAGGCTGGAACCTCATCACCCACCACGGCTTCCTGAAGGACATCGGCGTCACGGTCTGGCGGGTTGTCGGCGGCTTCATCCTGGCGGCACTCGTCGCCGTGCCGCTGGGGCTCGCCATGGGCGCCTACAAGCCGGTCGAGGCTTTCTTCGAGCCCTTCGTCTCCTTCGCCCGCTATCTTCCGGCCTCGGCCTTCATCCCGCTGTTCATCCTGTGGGCCGGCGTTGGCGAGGCGCAGAAGCTGCTCGTCATCTTCGTCGGCTCGGTGTTCCAGATCGTGCTGATGGTGGCGGTGGCGGTCGGCTCCATCCGCCGCGACCTGGTCGAGGCGGCGCTGACGCTGGGCGCGCGCGACCAGGGCATCGTCGGCCGGGTCATGGTGCCCTATGCAGCGCCGCAGATCGCCGAAATCCTGCGCCTCGTGCTCGGCTGGGCCTGGACCTATG
>CAZEZD010000497.1:0-2247 GCA_964516115.1 uncultured Hyphomicrobiales bacterium | reverse complement strand
CTCTCGCCCTGTCGAACCTGCCGGACGACCATCTCGTCGCCATGGCGCTCGATTCTCTGCCGCAGGACCTCATCGCCACGGCGAAGAAGCAGGTCATGGACGCGAAGGTGCAGCGCTGGGTCGGCACGATCTCCGGCCTGCCGGGCGCCCATCCCGCACCGGAGCTGCGCGAGCGCCACCAGCCGGACGGCAAGGTGCTGCCGAACCTCTATCTCGTCGGCGACTACCTGTTCGATTCGACCGTCAATGGCGCCTATGACTCGGCCAATTTCGTCGTCGACATGATGATGGGAAAGCTGCGCGGCGCGGCCTATTCCGGCGCCCGCAAGAAGGCGGCCCTCGAGAAGCAGAAGGGCGTCGTCGAGGAGGGCTTCGTCGAGTCGACCCTGACCGACGACTATCACGACGAATACGCCGTCGGCCTCTCCTACGAGGAGAGCTTCCGCGAGTATTTCGACGAGCAGTACAACGCCGACCTCTATGAGTGCATCTTCGGCATCAAGCCGCCCTACACGCTGCTCGACGTCGGTTCGGCCTCCGGCCTGACGCTGAAGTGCTTCGCCGATATCGGCATCGACGCCTGGGGCATCGAGAACTCGCGCCACGTCCATGCCCAGACGCCGAAGGAGTGGCTGCATCGCAACCTGCTCGGCGACGTCACCAACCTGCCCTTCGAGGACCAGTCCTTCGACGTCATCTACGACACGTGCCTCTGCTACGTGCCGGAGGAGCTGATCGACAAGGCGATCCAGGAACTCTACCGCGTCACCCGCATCGGCATTTTCTTCGGCGGCATCACCGCCGACATGACCCGCGAGGTGATCGAGTATCACGATGTCTTCGACGGCGTGCTGACGCTGGAATCCACCTGGCAGTGGTCGGAGCGCTTCCAGCGCCACGGCTGGCGCCCGGCCGTGCATGACCAGAAGATCCTCAAGAAGGCCTGGAAGATCGAGTGCGACGCCAACGAGGGCGACTTCCCCTGGTATCCGGACATGGAGACCATGCGCTACTGCTTCTACGCGAAGCCCGATGCGGCGAAATGGGTGGAGAAGCTGATGGCCGGACGCCAGAAGGGCCCGACCTCGAAGCTGCGCCTCGTCGCCGGCGGCCGCTGAGGCGGCCGGGGATCGACCTGCCTGATCGGGCCGGACCTCGTGTCCGGCCCTTTCCGTTGGCGGCAGGCCCCGCATGCGATTTCGGATGCATCCTGTTACGGAATGAGGCATGACGAGGGGCCGCCTGCGGCCCGCCGCAAGACGCTCCTGTCCCCCACGCCCTGCGATAGTCCCAGATCCGTCATGAGCCAGGACAAGAACTACGTCGAGCCCGATGACGAGGAGGACGAGGAGGAGGACGTCAGTGCCGACGACCTCCGGCTCATGGCGCGGTTCCTCGCGCCCTTCGCCGCCCCCTACAAGACGACCATCGCCCTCCTGGTGGTGCTGATCCTCACCGAGGCCGCCCTCAATTTCTCCTTCCCGCTGGTCACGCAGTACCTCATCGACGAGGGCCTGATCAAAAAGGAATGGCGTGCGCTCATCAATTCGCTGCTGTTCATGGGCGGCGCCGCCATCGCAGTCTCGGTGGTCGCCCTCATTGCCGACTTCGTCTATACGCGCCTCTTCGCCGACATCACCCGGGACATCCGGCAGCGCCTGTTCGACCATGTCCAGTCGATGTCGATGCCCTTCTTCCACACCACGCCGACGGGCACCGTCCTGTCCCGCTTCTCGGGCGATCTGGTGGCCCTCGAGGCGGCGCTTGTGGCCTTCGTGCCGGGCTTCGTCATGCCCTTCATGGAGGTCATCTACGCCTCCATCCTGATGTTCATGTTCGACATCTGGCTGGGGCTGATCGCCTCGCTCGTCTTCCCGATGATCCTGTGGTGGCCGCGCATCTTCGCCCGCAAGGCCTTCCTCTTCGCCTATGACAAGCGCCAGACCGAGGGCCGGCTGCTCAGCGCCGTGCAGGAGAACGTCTCGGCCCAGCCGGTGATCAAGGCCTTCGGCATGGCCGGGCGCGCCCGCCTCCATTTCGCCGGTCTGAACGCCACCTGGGTGGGCGTCGCACGGCGCACCAATTTCTCCTCGGCGCTTGTCGAGCGCACGGCGCAGACCGGGCTCTACGTCATTCACATCGCCGTCTTTGCGCTGGGCGCCTACTGGGCCTTCACCGACCGCATCACGGTTGGCACCATCATCGCCTTCGAGGGCGTCTTCCTGTCGATGGGCTATGCGCTGACCA
>CAZEZD010000496.1:0-2258 GCA_964516115.1 uncultured Hyphomicrobiales bacterium | reverse complement strand
CGCTCGGCATCCTCATGCTGGAGGCGCGCTTTCCCCGCATCCCCGGCGACATGGGCAACGGCACGACCTGGCCGTTCCCCGTGCTGTTTCGGGTGGTGCGCGGCGCCGATCCCGAGCGCGTCGTGCTGCAGGGCGCGCGCGGCCTGCTGCCGGACTTTATCGCCGCCGCCCGCGACCTCGTCGATCTCGGCGCCGAGGCGATCACCACCAATTGCGGCTTCCTCTCGCTGTTCCAGCGCGAACTGGCCGAGGCCGTCAACGTGCCGGTCGCCACCTCATCGCTGATGCAGGTGCCGTGGGTTCAGGCGACCCTGCCGCCCGGCCAGCGCGTCGGCGTCATCACGGTCAGCCGCGGCTCGCTCACCGAGGCTCATCTCGACGCCGCCGGCGTGCCGCGCGACGTGCCCGTGGCCGGCACGGAGAACGGCCGCGAATTCTTCCGCGTGCTGATCAGGGCCGAGAAGACCGACATGGACGTCGCGCTTGCCGAGGCGGACATCATCGCCGCTGGCCGCGACCTCGTCGCCCGCCACCCGGAGGTCGGCGCCATCGTGCTGGAATGCACCAACATGCCGCCCTATGCGGCGGCGCTTCGCGAGGCCGTCGGCCTGCCGGTCTATGACATCTATTCGATGATCACCTGGTTCCATGCCGGCCTGAGGCCGCGCCGCTTCGGCTGAGGCGCATCACCTTCCATCCCCCATCCCCCATCCGGCCAATCCGGCGACGTCCGTATTGACCGGCGCGTCGATTTGTTATTTGTTTGTGAGCAAGCAAATAAGATGACATGGGGATGACAGGGATGGGCGCCGTATCGCGGAAGGCCGCGCGGGTGGAGGGGGAGGCACAGGCCTCCGCCGAACCCGTCGCCATCCGACGCAGGCGGACCCAGGCGGAGCGCCGGGCCGAGGCGGAGAGCCGGGTGCTGGCGGCTGCCGCCGACATCGTCGCGGAGAAGGGCGTCGATGGCCTGACGCTCGCCGAAGCGGGAGAGCGCGCCGGCTACAGCCGCGGCCTCGCCGGCCACTATTTCAGATCCAAGGATGAACTGCTCGCCGCCATGGCAGAGGCCATCCACGACGAGTTCAACCTGCTGCGCCGGGAGCGTCAGCGCGGCACGACCGGTCTCGCCACCCTCATGGCCACGATCGACGCCTCGTTCGGGCGTCCGGCGGTCGGCATGGTCAAGATGCGCGCCTATATCGCGGTGCTGATGGGCGCGGCCCACAAGCCGGCCCTTGCCGAGGCGGTCGCCGCCTTCAACCGGGAATCGGCCACCGATTTCGGCCGCCTGATCCGCAGCTCGATCGAGGCTGGCGACATCCGGCCAGACATCGATGCGCGCACGCAGGCCCTGATCCTGTCGGCGGCCCTGCGCGGCATCATGGCCCAGTGGGTGCTCGACCCCGAGGGCGTCGATCTCGTCCGTATCCGCACCGAGTTCATCGCGCTGGTCGAGCGCAGCCTCGTCAAACCCCAAGCCTGATCGAAACACCCAAGCAAGGAGAGGAAGTCCATGGATTTCTCGATGTCCGAACGCCAGCGTCACTGGCGCGACCGCGTGATCGCCTTCATGAACGCCCATGTCTATCCGGCGATGCCGACCTACGACGCCCAGATGGAGGGCTTCGGCGCCAACCGCTGGCAGGTCGTCCCCGTCCTGGAGGAACTGAAGGCCAAGGCCAAGGCCGAGGGCCTGTGGAACCTCTTCCTGCCGCCCTCGGCCGAGCATGACGACGACGAGTTCCACGGCGCCGGCCTGACCAATCTCGAATACGCCATGTGCTCGGAGCAGATGGGCCGCGTCGGTTTCGGCTCGGAGGTGTTCAACTGCTCGGCACCGGACACCGGCAACATGGAGGTGCTGCACCGCTACGGCTCGAAGTACCAGAAGGAGACCTGGCTGCGTCCGCTGATGGCCGGCCAGATCCGCTCGGCCTTCCTGATGACCGAGCCGGCTGTGGCCTCCTCGGACGCCACCAACATCGAGACCTCGATCCGCCGCGAGGGCAATGAATACGTCGTCAACGGCCGCAAGTGGTGGTCCTCCGGCGTCGGCGACCCGCGCTGCAAGATCGCCATCGTCATGGGCAAGACCGACACGGGTGCGGCCCGGCACCTGCAGCAGTCGCAGATCCTCGTGCCGCTCGATGCGCCCGGCGTGAAGGTGCTGCGCCACCTGCCGGTCTTCGGCTTCGACGATGCGCCGCACGGCCATTCCGAGGTGCTGCTGGAGAACGTCCGCGTTCCCGCCGAGA
>CAZEZD010000495.1:0-2266 GCA_964516115.1 uncultured Hyphomicrobiales bacterium | reverse complement strand
CCGCCGGTGCCGCCGCTGAACCTTGCCGCCGACTTCGGCGGCGGCGGCATGATGCTGGCGCTCGGCATGGTCGCCGCCCTCTACCATGTGACATCGACGGGCAGGGGCCAGGTGGTGGATGCCGCCATGGTCGACGGGTCGGCCGTCCTCGGCACCATGTTCTACGGCATGATCAACTCAGGGACGTGGAAGGTCGAACGCGAGGCGAACATGCTCGACGGCCACGCCCCCTTCTACGGCGTGTACGAGACCGGCGACGGCAAATATGTCTCCATCGGCTCGCTGGAGCCGCAGTTCTACGCCGAACTGCTGAAGGGACTCGGCCTCGCCGACCCGCGCTTCGCCAAACAGTGGGACAAGGCCATGTGGCCGGGCCTCAGGCAGGCAATTGCCGACGCCTTCCGGTCGAAGACGCGCGACGAATGGACGGCGCTGCTCGACGGTAGGGAAATCTGCTACGCGCCGGTGCTCGACATGCGCGAGGCGCCGGCCCATCCGCACAACGTCGCGCGCGGCACCTTCGTCGCCACCCCGGACGGGCCGATGCCGAAGCCGGCGCCGCGCTTCTCGGTCACCGCCACCGATCTCGCGCCGCCCTCGCAGGGGCCGGGTGCCGAGACCGGCGACATCCTGCGCGCCGCAGGGTTGTCGTCTGCCGACATCGAAGCGGCCTTCGCCTCCGGGCTCGTCACGGGAAGGACCTGAACCATGGCCACCACCTACGAGGTGAGCGAGGGGATCGCCACCCTGACCCTGAACCGGCCGGAACGGCTGAATGCCTTCAACGACGAGCTTGTCCGCGGCTGCCTGAAGGCGATCGACGAGGCACGCATCGATCCTGCCGTGAAGGCGCTGGTGCTGACCGGCAACGGCCGCGGCTTCTGCGCCGGCGCCGACCTTGCCGGCGGCCTCGCCCCGACGGGGGAGGGCGTCAACGCCTCCATGCGCGATCTCTACAATCCGCTGATCCTCGCCATCGACGATTTCCCGAAACCGACCATCGCCGCCATCAACGGCGTCGCAGCCGGCGCAGACGTCGGCCTGGCGCTCGCCTGCGACATCGCGGTCGCCGCCCGCTCGGCCTCCTTCGTCCTCACCTTCGGCCCGCAGCTCGGCCTCGTGCCGGACCTCGGTGTGACCTGGTTCCTGCCGCGCGCCATCGGCCGCGCCCGCGCCCGCGCGCTCGCCCTCCTCGGCGACAAGCTCCCCGCGGAGCGGGCCGCGGAGTGGGGCCTCGTCTGGTCCTGCGTCGACGACGAGGCCTGCCTGCCGACCGCGCGGGCCCTTGCGGTCCGCCTCGGCCGCGGCTCGGCGGAGGCCTTCTTCGAGATCCGGCGGCTGATGGACAGGGCGGAGACGAACGACCTCGCACATCAGCTCGACGCCGAGCGCGAGACGCAGGTCGGTCTCATCGTCAAGCCGACCTTCATGGAAGGCGTCAGGAACTTCCTCGCCAAGAAGGCGGGATGAGGCCGTCCCCGGCCGGTGGCCGACGGCCCACAGGGCTGGCCGGCGACGATAAGGGCTGACATCGCGGAGCGAGGCTCTATCCTCGCCCCAACGATCAGGAGGAAGGCCCCTATGACCGACAGCTTCGACGACATCATCGCCGCCGCCCGGCCGCTGATCGCCTCCGCGCCGGTGTCGGACGCATTGGACGAGCACGGTTTCCACCGCCAGATCCTGCCGCCCTCCATCCGTCCCGTCGATGACGGCACCGTGCTGTTCGGCCCCGCCCGGACCGGCGGCTACAAGGTCATTTCCGAGTTCGTCGAGGGCATCTACGATCTCGAGATCGCGCTCGTCGACGATCTCAAGCCCGGCGAGGTCTGCGTCATGGCGACCGGCGCCAACACCGACATCGGCCCCTGGGGCGAGCTTCTCTCCACCCGTGCCCGGCACCTCGAGGCGGCGGGCTTCCTGACCGACGGCGCGGCGCGCGACGTCGTCGCCATCCGCGCCATGGGGTTCCCCGTCTTCACGGCCGCCCTGTCGCCGGCCGATACGCAGTATCGCGGCATGATGGTCGAGAAGGACGTGCCGGTCCTGATCGGCGGGGTCACGATCGCACCGGGCGACATCGTCGTCGGTGACGTCGACGGCGTCGTGGTGGTGCCACGGGCCAATGCCCTCGCCGTGCTGTCCACCGCCATGACCAAGATCAACGGCGAGCGGCGCATGCGCGCCGATCTTGAGGCGGGGATGTCGCTGGCGGAGGCCTTCCGCAAGCACGGCCTGCTCTGATCAGGACACCGGGCTGAGGCTC
>CAZEZD010000494.1:0-2268 GCA_964516115.1 uncultured Hyphomicrobiales bacterium | reverse complement strand
TTCTTCACCTGGCTGGTGCCCGGCCCGAACCGGCCGGACTGGGTGACGCGCGCCAAGTCCTATGCGCTGCTTGAGCAGACCAAGGACTGGCTCATCGCCCAGTTGCCGCAGGACATTGAGGGATCGGACATCCTGCGCCGCCTGAACCGCACGCAGGCCCCGGCCGGTGGCGCGACGCCGCCTGTCACGGGAGCGCCTCCTGCCGCCAGCGCGCCGCCCGCGGCGACGACTGCGCCGGGTGCGACGCCGCCGCGCCAGCCCTGACGGCTTGTGCGGGCATATCGATCGGCGCATGGTCGCCGTGCATGGGGTGGATCTTTCGTTCCGGCGCATCGGCTCGCATCTATGGCGACGGGCTGACGACCTAGGCTTTCAGACGACGAGGATGCGATGACGCAATCCCTGGAGATCCGCCATCACGAGGCGGATCAGGACGCTGCGTTCGGCCGCGAGCCGAGCCTCGATTTCGAGAGCGACAAGCTGCACGAGGAATGCGGCGTCTTCGGCGTCTATGACCACCCCGATGCGGCGGCGTTGACCGCGCTTGGCCTGCACGCTCTCCAGCATCGCGGCCAGGAGGCGGCCGGCATCGTCTCCTTCGACGGCGCCCGCTTCCATTCCGAGCGCCGCATGGGTCTCGTCGGCGACAACTTCTCCCGCCGCGAGGTGATCGATCGCCTGCCCGGCCAGTCGGCCATCGGCCACACGCGCTATTCGACGACCGGCGGCACCCTCCTGCGCAACGTGCAGCCGCTCTTCGCGGAGCTCGAGACCGGCGGCTTCGCCGTCTGCCATAACGGCAACCTAACCAACGGCCTCACCCTGCGCCGCCGCCTCATCGCCGATGGGGCCATCTACCAGGCGACGTCGGACACCGAAGTGATCCTCCATCTCGTCGCCCGCTCGCGCCGCAATCGCTTCGTCGACCGTTTCATGGACGCGCTGAGCCAGATCGAGGGCGGCTACGCCTTCGTCGGCATGACCAACAAGAAGCTGATCGGCGCCCGCGACCCGCTCGGCATCCGCCCGCTGGTGATCGGAGAACTCGACGGCCGCTTCATCCTGGCGTCGGAATCGGTGGCCCTCGACATCATCGGCGCGCGCTTCGTGCGCGAGGTGGAGAATGGCGAGATCGTCGTCATCGACGAGAAGGGCGTGGAATCGATCAAGCCTTTTCCAGCCCGTCGCAAGCGCCCCTGCATCTTCGAGTATGTCTATTTCGCCCGGCCCGATTCCATTGTCGATGGCAAGAACGTCTACGGCCTGCGCAAGCAGATCGGCGCCATCCTGGCCAAGGAGGCGCCGGTTGATGCCGATGTCGTCGTGCCGGTGCCGGATTCCGGGGTGCCGGCCGCCATCGGCTACGCCCAGGCCGCGGGGATTCCCTATGAGCTCGGCATCATCCGCAATCACTATGTCGGGCGCACCTTCATCCAGCCGACCCAGTCGGTACGCGAGCTCGGCGTCAGGCTGAAGCACTCGGCAAACCGCGCCGTCGTCGAGGGCAAGCGGCTCGTCCTCGTCGACGATTCCATCGTGCGCGGCACGACCTCGCGCAAGATCGTGCAGATGATGCGCGATGCGGGCGCCAGCGAGGTTCATTTCCGCATCGCCTCGCCGCCGATCAAGTTCCCGGACTACTACGGCATCGACATGCCGGACCAGGACAAGCTGCTGGCGGCGCACATGTCGATCGAGCAGATGCGCGACTATCTCGGCGTCGATTCGCTCGCCTTCATCTCGATCGACGGCCTCTACCGCGCGCTCGGCGAGCCTGGCCGCAATGCCGCCCAGCCGCAGTTCACTGACCACTACTTCACCGGCGACTATCCGACGACCATCACCGACCTTGTCGGAGAGGCGGCCAAGCAGCTCTCGCTGCTGGCGGAAGCGAGCTGACGGGATCTGTTCCAGACATGACGACCAAGCCTTTCACAGGACGCATCGCCTGCGTCACCGGCGCCTCGCGCGGCATCGGGCGGGCGACGGCGCTGGCCCTCGCCGCCGGCGGTGCGCAGATCGTGGCGGTGGCCCGCACCCAGGGCGGGCTTGAATCGCTCGACGACGCCATCCAGAAGGCAGGCGGGCTGCCCGCGACGCTGGTGCCGCTCGACATCCGCGACGGCGACGGGCTCGACCGGCTCGGGCTCGCCATCCACGAGCGCTGGGGCAGGCTCGACGTCCTGGTGGCGAACGGTGCCATTCTTGGACCGATCTCGCCGCTCGGCCATGTCGTGCCGAAGGAATGGGACCAGATCGTCGCCGTGA
>CAZEZD010000493.1:0-2278 GCA_964516115.1 uncultured Hyphomicrobiales bacterium | reverse complement strand
GGATGAGCCAGAAGCCGTCGCCGCCGACATGGGTCATGTGCGGATAGACGGCGGCGATGGTGGCGGCGGCGGCGATCATCGCCTCGATGGCATTGCCGCCTTCCGCGAGGGTCTGCCGGCCGGCCTCAGCCGCCGCCGCGTGCGGCGCGGCAATGACTCCGCGGGAAAAGGGGCCCTGCGCCATGCGATTCATCCTCCGGACTGTCGGAAGGATACTGGAGCGGCGCGCCGGCCGTAACCTGTCATTCCGTCTCGGCCGATCTGCGGCGGCCGGCGATCAGATCGCCATGCTCTTGTGCAGGGCGTCGCGGTCGACCTCGCCCTTGAGGCCCTGAACCACCACGCGCCCGCGCTCCATCACGTAGAACCGGTCGCCGAGCTGTTCGGCGAAGTCGAGATACTGCTCCACCAGCAGGATGCCGATGTCGCCCTTCTGCCGCAGATAGTCGATGGCCCGGCCGATGTCCTTGATGATCGAGGGCTGGATGCCCTCCGTCGGCTCGTCGAGCACGATGAGGCGCGGGCGGGTGACCAGCGCCCTGCCGATGGCGAGTTGCTGCTGCTGGCCGCCGGACAGGTCGCCGCCGCGTCGTCCCAGCATGTCCTTCAGCACCGGGAAGAGCGAGAAAATGTCGTCGGGGATGGTGCGGTCGGCGCGCCTGAGGGGCGCGAAGCCGGTCTCCAGGTTCTCCTTCACCGTCAGCAGCGGGAAGATCTCGCGGCCCTGCGGCACGTAGGCGATGCCGCGGCGGGCGCGCTCGAAGGGCGGCATGCGGGTGATGTCGCGGCCCTCCCACAGGATCTCGCCGTCCGAGATCGGCTGGTGGCCGATGATGGCGCGCATCAGCGAAGTCTTGCCGACACCGTTGCGGCCGAGGACGCAGGTGACCTTGCCCGGCTCGACGACGATGGAGACCTCGCGCAGGGCCTGCGCCGCACCGTAGTGGAGATCGACGTTCTTCACCTCGAGCATGGCTCAGCGTCCCAGATAGACTTCGATGACGCGCTCGTCGGAGCTCACCTGGTCGAGCGTGCCCTCGGCCAGCACCGATCCCTCGTGCAGGCAGGTGACCTTGACGCCAAGGTCGCGGATGAAGCCCATGTCGTGCTCAACCACGACGACGGAATGCGTCGTCGCGATCTCCCTGAGGAGGTCTGCGGTGGCCGCCGTCTCGACATCGGTCATGCCGGCCGCCGGCTCGTCGACGAGGAGAAGCTTGGGGTCCTGCGCCAGAAGCATGCCGATCTCCAGCCACTGCTTCTGGCCGTGGGACAGGTCGCCGGCGAGGCGCTTCCTGTCATCCCCCAGCCTGACGATGCCGAGGAGTTCGTCGACCCGCCGCCAGATCTCGGCGGAATGGCGGGAGAACAGCGTGCCGAAGACGGTCCGGTCGGCCTTCACCGCCATCTCGATGTTGTCCTCGACCGTGTGCATCTCGAAGACGGTCGGCTTCTGGAACTTGCGACCGATGCCGAGATTGGCGATGGCCGTCTCGTCGAGCTGCGTCAGGTCGATGCTGCCGTCGAATATGACATCGCCGGTGTCGGGTTTCGTCTTGCCGGTGATGATGTCCATCATCGTGGTCTTGCCGGCGCCGTTCGGGCCGATGATGGCGCGCATCTCGCCCGGCGCGATGATCAGCGACAGATTGTTGATGGCGCGGAAACCATCGAAGCTCACCGAGACGCCGTCGAGATAGAGCAGCGACTGGGTGACGACCTGCGGCCGTTCGATGGCCTGCACCGGTTCGGCGGGCAGCTGGGTTTCCATGGGGTCGATCAGCATCAGTCCCATCCTTACTCCGCCGGCTGGCCGGCGGCAGCCGGCGCAGGCGGTTCCGGCGTCCGCCGGCGCGACCGCCACCATTCGGTGAAGGTGCCGACGATGCCCTTCGGCAGGAACAGCGTGACGAAGATGAACAGGCCACCGAGGGCGAAGAGCCAGCCCTGCGGGAAGGCGCCGGTGAACCAGCTCTTGGCGAAATTGACGAGGCCCGCGCCGAGGGCCGCTCCGACCAGCGTCCCGCGGCCGCCGACGGCGACCCAGACGATGGTCTCGATGGAGTTGGCGGGCGAGAACTCGCTGGGGTTGATGATGCCAACCTGCGGTACGTAAAGGGCTCCCGCAATGCCGGCCATGACCGCCGAGACCGTCCAGACGAAGAGCTTGAAGTTCTCCACCCGGTAGCCGAGGAAGCGAGTGCGCGCCTCGGCGTCGCGGATGGCGATGAGGATCTTGCCAGCCTTCGATGTGACGATGGCGCGGGCGACGACATAG
>CAZEZD010000492.1:0-2278 GCA_964516115.1 uncultured Hyphomicrobiales bacterium | reverse complement strand
CGAGACGATCGTATACCAGCCGCCGCCGATGGAACCGCCGCGCCACTCGACAGTCTGGGCCGAGGCTGGCGCCAGTGCGCCCGCGACGACGGCAGCGGCCATGCCGGCCGCCAGAATGAAACGATTGAACATGTCACTGACACCTCTGGTACGCGGGTCATGACGCCCGCCTGTCACAAACTCTATCCCGCCCGACCGCCAAGGCAACGACGAATTGGCGCATGACTGGCAGACGCAGTTCCGAAGGCCAGCCGTGCCGGTTTGATCAGAACCGCGACGGCGTGAACCGCGTGATCGGGATCGAGGTGGGAGCGCCAGCGACGATCTCGGCCACCACCTTGCCGGTGATCGGACCGGTGGACAGGCCGATATGGCCATGGCCGAAGGCGAAGACGACGTGCGGGTGGCGCGGCGCGCGGCCGATGACCGGCATGCCGTCCGGCGTCGAGGGCCTGGAGCCGCGCCATGGCGCAGGCTCGACGCTCTCGCCCAGGGCCACAGTCTGCCGCGCATCGGTCTCGACGGCGGTGATCTGGGTGAGGTTCGCGGGCGCGTCGCGGCGGGCGAGTTCGACGCCGGACAGAAGCCTCAGGCCCGCATTCATCGGCGCGACCACATAGCCGCCGCCGGTGTCGTGGATCGGTCGCGACAGCTTGTGCTCGCCGCCATCGGCGAAATGGCGGTGATAGCCACGCTCGGCGGCGAGCGGCAGTCGGTAGCCCATCGTGCCGGTGAGATCGTGCGCGGCGGCGCCGGCAGCGATCACCACGGTCTTGGCGGCGATCTCCCCGCCTCCCTCCAGCAGGATTTTCGCTCCGTCGCCGTCCTCGACGACCGTGCGCGCCCTCGCCCGGACGAGGGTTGCGCCCCGCTCGCCAGCGGCGGCCTCGTAGGCCTTCACCAGCCCACCGGGATCGCGCACCGATCCGGTCTCGGTATGCCAGACGGCTTTCGCATAGCGGCGCTTCAGGGCCGGCTCGAACTGCGGCAGTTCGGCCCCGTCGATGACCTCGAAGCCGACTTTGTACTGGCTCAGAAGTTCGCGCTCCAGCGCCGCGCCGGCAAAGGCCTCCTCGCTGCGATAGAGCTTCACCCAGCCGCGGCGCATGATGAGGTGCTGGACGCCGAGTTCGCCGGCGAGGCGCCAGTGCTCGTCATAGGCGGCGGCGCAGAGCGGATCGAGGGCGGCGGCGGCCTCGCGCCAGGACGCCTCGTTGCAGCGCCGCATGAAGGCAAGAGCCCAGGGCATGACGGCGAGCAGTGAGCCGTAGTCGACGCGGATGGCGATGTCGCGGTTCAACGCGTAGCGCGGCAGCTTGGCGAGCAAGCCGGGTCCCGCCACCGGGAACAGCGAGCCGCGCGAGATGACGCCGGCATTGCCGTAGCTCGCCGCGTCGCGGATGCTGCCGGGGTCGACGAGCGTGACGGTGAGGCCGCGCGCAAGGCAGGCCAGCGCGGTGGCCGTTCCCACCATGCCGCCGCCGACGATGGCGACATCGCTCGTGTTGGCCGTGCTCATCGGGGCCCCCTGCCCTGCCGGCGCGCTCAGCGCGCCACCTTCGGATGCGTGCCCTCGCCGAGGTCCCAGTAGAGCCCGGCCATCAGGCCGATGGCCTCGCGCACCAGCGCCGATGGAACATGCTCATTGGGGGCGTGCTGCGAGCAGCCCGGATAGGAGTGCGGCACCCAGATGGTCGGCATGCCGATGATCTCGGCGAAGACGTCGTTGGGCAGCGAACCGCCGGCATTGGGAATGACCGCCGGCTTCTTGCCGGTGGTTTCGGCGATGGAAGCCGCCGCCCACTTCACCCAGGGGTGGTCGGGATCGGTGCGGGTCGCCTTGAAGGCGGCGTCGCGGCCGCTGGAGACCTCGACATCGGGAAAGCCATGGCGGACGAGATGGCGCTTGATGGCCGGGATGAAGCCGTCGGGCTCGGAACCGACCACGGTGCGGATCTGGCAGGTGGCCCTCGCCGAAGGCGGCACGGCGTTCTGCGGATTGCCGATGTCGCCAGCGCCGATGGCGAGCACCTCGAAAGTGTTCCAGCCATAGACCTTTTCGGCCGGCGTGAAGCCCGGCTCGCCCCACCAGGCGTCGATCTGCGGGCCGCCGGGAATGCTGGCGGGCTCGATGTCGGAGAGCGCCCGCTTCACCGATTCCGGCATCTCCTTCGGCAGCAGTTCATGGACGCGGATCTGGCCGGTCGGGCCGATGATTGTGGCGATGGCATGGGCGAGGCGGATCGCCGGGTTCGACAGCAGGCCGCCCCAGTTGCCG
>CAZEZD010000491.1:0-2292 GCA_964516115.1 uncultured Hyphomicrobiales bacterium | reverse complement strand
GTTGCAGGGGCTGACCTATCAGGGCTGGCCCGACCTCGTCTGCAGTCGCCCCTCGGCTAAATCCCAGGGCCATTCGCGCCACGACTTCATCGTCACGGTGGATCGCTCGGACGAGTCGACCGCCTTCGTGAAGGTCAATTGCGCACTGCCACCGCGCTTCTTCACGGACTATCTGGTGCTGCTGAAGCTCACCGACGGCTGGCGGATTGTGTCAAAGGCCTATCGGTACGAGGTGAGAGAGTGAGGCTTCGAAGCCGATGAACTACTGGGTCTATGAGAATCGGGTTCTCGATAAGACACGTATTCATCTCGGCTCGTGTCCCTACTGCCAAGATGGGAGGGGAATTCACGGCGGTGGTGATCGGGCGTCGGGCAGTTGGACCGGCCCTCTCCCAACCATGGAGGTGGCTCAACAGGCGGCCGCCCGTTCTGCCCGACGCGACAACCGAAATTGCCTCCAGTGCCTTCCTCGGATGGCGCCAAATCTACCCCCAGGACAAACTGAAAACAGCGGCCGCGCCCGAGAAACTCGGCTCGCGTCAGCCAATCAACCACCCTTGGAAGAACACACCTGTCTCATTGGATTGAGATGGACAACTGCAGGGCATTTAACTCTAGACAATAGAGGAAAAATTGTTGCTCCAACGCTTGAGGAGAAGCCTGGACTATACTCCATCCGAATGATCAATTCCGACGGCATAGAACATCGATACATTGGAGAAAGCGATAGCTTGCGCAGGCGGTTTGGCAACTACCGCAATCCGGGGCCGACACAGTCAACGAGCATCCGGATCAACGCGCAGATTACCAACCTGCTGCGCGCGGGAGGGACTGCCGTGGTGGCAACCGCCACAGATTTGTGGATCGGTCATGAGTTGGCCGTCTTGGACGTCGATCTGAGGGAAAAGAGCATCCGGCGCCTCTTTGAGAACCTCGCGATCTCACTCGATGCTTCTCGGGGCGTCCGATCACTCAATCTATAATCGTTTCGAGCAAGCCTCAAAAGACGAGCTACACTCAAGCGACCCTGAGTGCCTGTACAAGGCAACCGAGCAATGCTGAATGGTCCGCTCGGCGGTTCAGCACATGGTCGGCTGCGACGCGCAGGCGACACGGGCCCGGGCGAGGTTCTCGCGCAGCTTCTCGAGGCCCACGGCACCGACGACGACCTCGTCGCCGACCACATAGGTCGGTGTGCCGTTGATGCGCAGCAGTTCGGCGAGGCGCATGTTCTCGGCCAGCGTGTCGCGCACCTGCGGCGACTGCATGTCACGCTGCAGGCGCGTCATGTCGGCCCCGACCTCGCGGGCGACCTCCAGGGCGCGAACGCCGTTGGCCTGGCCGCGGCCGCCGAGCAGCTTCTGGTGGAACTCGAGATATTTCGGCGCGTTGACCTGCATCTTGAGAGCCACGGCCACCTGGGCGGCCTCCATCGAGCCCTGGCCGAGGACGGGGAAGTCCTTCAGGACGACGCGCAGGCGCGTGTCCGAGCGCAGCAGTTCCATGGTCTCGGGCAGCGCCCTTTTGCAGAAGCCGCAATTGTAGTCGAAGAACTCGACCAGGGTGATGTCGCCCTGCGGATTGCCGAGCACGACCTGGTTCGGCGACCGGTAGAGCGCCTCGCGATTGGCGGAGAAGGCCGATGCGCGGGCGCGATCCTCGGCCTGCGCCTGGCGCTTCTCAAGCTCGACCAGCGCCTCCTGCAGCACTTCCGGGTTCTTCAGCAGATAGTCGCGGATCATGCCCTCGATACGGGCGCGCTCCTCGGCCGTCGGCGGGGCGGCCGCCGTCTGGGCAGCGAGCGGAGCTGTCACCGCGAGAAGGGCCGCGAAGGCCGGCGCGATCAGGCGCTTGAACATGGAAACGGTCCTCAGTTGCGCCGGGGGCGCTGATTGTAGATGTCCTCGGCGATCAGCCAACCGGGCGAGCCGGTGGGGAGAGACCCCTGCGCGCGGCGGGCAAGGCCCCGCGCGGTCTGGAGATCGCCGGAATGATACGCTGCCTGGGCGGAGGCGAGATCGGCCTGGCCGCGGTCGTTCTTGCGGCCATAGGCGATCGCGAGCTGGCGGTAGCCGTCGCCGGCCTCCGGCTCGCGCTGGAGGGCGAGGCGCAGTTCGCGGATGGCTTCGTCGAGCACGCTGTTGTTGCCGGAGGCGACGAGGGCGTGGCCGAGCATGATGCGGATCAGGCCGGCATTGGGCGCCAGCGACACGGCGCGGCGCAGCGGCCCCATGGCAGCGGCCGGCTGGCCGGTCTCCAGCAGGATCTGCCCCTTGATCTCGTGGAAATAGG
>CAZEZD010000490.1:0-2301 GCA_964516115.1 uncultured Hyphomicrobiales bacterium | reverse complement strand
CCGGCAAGAAGGCCGAGGAGCGCGCTGCGTCCAAGGCCGCCAAGGCCGCGAAGGGTGCCGAAGCCGCCGCCGAGTGATGTGCTGAACGCCTCCGTGCCGGGCGACCTGCACGGAGGCCAGTGCGTCCTTCGAGGCTCGCTGCCGCTCGCACCTCAGGATGAGGGGAGTTTGTGATTTGCATCGAGCTTTGTCGGAAGCGGCCCGGTCGTCGCGTCCCCCTGGTGCCCGCTACCCACCGTCCTCATCCTGAGGTGCGAGCGGCAGCGAGCCTCGAAGGACACGCTCCCCTCGTGCCAGGCTCATTATCCATGTCCACCGATCTCGTCCTCGTCGCCAAGTTCGGCGCCCCGCACGGGGTGCGCGGAGAGGTGCGCGTGAAGTCCTACACGCAGGACCCGGCGGCCATCCTCGACTACTCGCCGCTCCAGTCACGCGACGGCCGCCTCTTCACGGTGACAAGCGTGCGCCCGGCCGGCGAGGTGCTGGTTGCCCGCATCGCCGAGTTGACCGACCGCAACGCCGCGGAAGCCGTCACCAACATGCAGCTCTTCGTGCCGCGCGAGCGCATTCCGCCCACCGAGGACGAGGACGAGTTCCTCCACGCCGACCTGATCGGCCTCAAGGTCGAGACCCTCACGGGGGAGCCGGTCGGCACGGTCACGGCCGTCTATGATTTTGGCGCCGGCGACGTCATCGACGTGGCGCGCAAGGGGCAGAAGGCGGTGATGATCCCCTTCACCAGGGCCGTGGTGCCGACCGTCGACATCGCCGGTGGCCGCGTCGTCATCGACCCGCCGGAGGGGTTGCTGGAAGACACCCCCCGCGACCCTGAAGACCGCGACTGACGGGTGCAGCCGATGTTCCGCGCC
This sequence comes from uncultured Hyphomicrobiales bacterium, assembly GCA_964516115.1. Classification (GTDB taxonomy): domain Bacteria; phylum Pseudomonadota; class Alphaproteobacteria; order Rhizobiales; family Phreatobacteraceae; genus Phreatobacter. Next base: position 1,432 of record CAZEZD010000490.1, on the reverse strand, counting down.
TCGGTCCTCACCCTCTATCCCGAGATGTTCCCAGGCCCCCTCGGCCTGTCGCTCGCCGGCCGGGCGATGGGCGAGGCCTGGAGCCTCGACACGCATTTCATCCGCGACTTCGCCACCGACCGTCACCGCACCGTGGACGACACGCCGGCCGGCGGCGGACCGGGCATGGTGATGAAGGCGGATGTGGTGGCGCGCGCCATCGACCACGCCTCGCCCGAGGGCGACACCCGCCCGCGGCTCTGCATGTCGCCGCGCGGCCGGCCGCTGACGCAGGCTCACGTGCGCGAGCTCGCGGCCGGCACCGGCGCGGTCATCCTCTGCGGCCGCTTCGAGGGCGTCGACGAGCGGCTGATCGCCGCCCGCGGCCTCACCGAGGTCTCCATCGGCGACTACGTGCTCTCCGGCGGCGAACTCGCCGCCATGGTGCTCATCGATGCCGTGGTGCGGCTGCTGCCCGGCGTCATGGGCCATGCGGAGAGCGGCACCGAGGAGAGCTTCGAGACCGGCTTGCTCGAATATCCCCACTACACGCGGCCGCAGGTCTTCGAGGGCCTGACCATTCCGGAGATCCTCGTCTCCGGCGACCACGCCAAGATCGCGAAGTGGCGGCGCGCCGAGGCCGAGCGCCTGACGCGCGAGCGGCGGCCGGATCTCTGGGCGAAGAAGCAGGGCTGATCCGGCGAGGACATGCCCTGCACGGCGCCAAGTGCGTCCTTCGAGGCTCGCTCCTTCGGAGCTCGCACCTCAGGATGAGGACCGTTGAGACCGGCATCACGGGTGGTTGCGGCACGGCCGTTCAGATTTCCACCCGAGGTGCCATTCACCCACCTCCTCATCCTGAGGTGCGAGGCCGGAACGGCCGAGCCTCGAAGGACGCACTCTCCCTGGTGCAAAGCCGCCCGCAGCCGGCAGAATCCACGTGACAATCCCTGCCTTTTCGACTATCGAGCCCCCTTCCGGCGGGCAGGTCTCGTGAGACTCCCAAGCCCATCCTCGGAACCAAGACCAACAAGATGCCGGCAAAGCCCGGCCACAAGGACCCACCCGATGAACCTGATCCAGACCCTCGAGGCCGAAGAGGCCGCCCGCGTCCTCGGCGACAAGAAACTGCCGAACTTCGCTCCCGGTGACACCGTCATCGTCAACGTGAAAGTCCGCGAAGGCGACCGCTCCCGCGTCCAGGCCTATGAGGGCGTCTGCATCGCCCGCTCCGGCGGCGGCCTGATGGAGAGCTTCACCGTCCGCAAGATCTCCTATGGCGAGGGCGTCGAGCGCGTCTTCCCGGTGCACTCCCCCGTCATCGACTCCATCAAGCTGGTGCGCCGCGGCAAGGTCCGTCGCGCGAAGCTCTATTACCTGCGCGATCGTCGCGGCAAGTCGGCCCGCATCGCCGAGCGCGTGGAGCGCAACGACAAGGCCTGAGCCTTCCTCC
>CAZEZD010000489.1:0-2303 GCA_964516115.1 uncultured Hyphomicrobiales bacterium | reverse complement strand
ATGGCGGACCTCCCGTTCGAAAAGGTGGCGGGTCTCTTAGCCTTGAATGGTTCTGGAGAGAAGAGGCATCGAGACGGATGCAGGGCAGAGTAGCGGCCGATGCCGAACTTCTCGCACTCGCTAAGCGTTTGGCCTCAGCCCACGTGGGAACCAAGGCACTGAGTCGCAGTCCGGCCAATGACCAGCCGCCCTCGCCCAGTAAGAAATGGCATCCTCAAAAAGCGGGAAACCGCGGGCAAGCTCAGCCCACATTTGCTTGGCTTGGTAGCGGAGCGCTGGATCGGCTGCGCGATAGGTCACCAGCCAAACCGACATTACGCCTGCGGCAGCCACCAACCCACTACGTCTAAGCTCAACGACCTTCTTGCTCACCTTATATGCAAGCATAGGGTCAGCAGCGCCGAAGCCGATAGGATCATCTGCAGTGGCTGAGATCAGTGGATCGATGCGCTTGATGATCATCACATCGACAAGCAGGAGTGCCACTTCGAAGGCATCCATCCCGCGAACCATCGCAACTAATGTTTCATTCTCCCGGCGAAGCTTTCCGCGAGACAAGCTGAGAAAGAGTCGACTGAAGAACCCCATGTTGCTGGCCCGCCTGAGAACTACTGCGAATAAGCATTATTTCAGGAGCGCCAGCAATAGTTCGACTTCAAACCCCGAAGCACCAGGCCAGCACACCCTTCTGGGCGTGCAGGCGGTTCTCGGCCTCGTCGAAGACCACGGACTGCGGACCGTCCATGACCTCGTCGGTGACCTCCTCGCCGCGATGGGCGGGCAGGCAGTGCATGAAGATGGCGTCGGAGTTCGCCGCGCTCATCAGCTGCTTGTTCACCTGATAGGCCTTGAGCAGGTTGTGGCGACGGCCGGCGTCCTCGTCGCCCATCGACACCCAGCAGTCGGTGACGATGCAGTCGGCCCGGTCCACCGCCTGGTAGGGGTCGGAGGTCCAGGAGACGTCGGCCCCCTCGCGCTGGGCGAGCGCGATCGCCTCGCGACGCGGCGCCAGTTCCTCGGGGGTGGCGATGTTCAGCTTGAAGCCGAAGCGCGGCGCCGCCTGGATCCAGGACGAGAGCACATTGTTGGCATCCCCGGTCCAGGCGATGGTCTTGCCACGGATCGGGCCCTTCTTCTCCTCGAAGGTCATGATGTCGGCCATGATCTGGCACGGGTGCGAGAGCTTGGTGAGGCCGTTGATCACAGGCACCGTCGCCGCATCGGCAAGCTCGCGCACGGCATTGTGGTCGAGCATGCGGATCATGATGGCGTCGACATAGCGCGACAGCACCTTGGCCGTGTCGGAGATCGTCTCGCCGCGGCCGAGCTGCATCTCGGTGCCCGTGAGCATGATCGTCTCGCCGCCGAGTTCGCGCATGCCGACGTCGAAGGAGACGCGGGTGCGGGTGGAGGGGCGCTCGAAGATCATGGCGAGCACCTTGCCGGCGAGCGGCTTGCCGGCCTCCGGCGTGCGGCGGACACGCTTCAGCGCGCCTGCCTTGTCGAGAATGGCTTTCAGCTCGGCCCCGCCGAAATCGGCGAGGTCGACGAAATGGCGCGGGGAATGGGTCACTCGGCCGCCCCCTTGACCATCTGCGCCTCGAGGGTCCTCGCCGCCTTGTCGAGCATGCCGACGGCCAGATCGATCTCCTCGTCGGAGACGATCAGCGGCGGAATGAGGCGGATGACGTTGTCACCCGCCGGCACGACGAGCAGATTCTCGCGACGGGCCGCCGTCGTCACCTCGCCATTGGGGACGACGCATTTGAGGCCGGTCAGCAGGCCGGCGCCGCGCACCGTCTCGAACACCTTCGGGTGCTGGTCGACGAGGCCGGCGAGCTTCTGCTTGAACAGCAGCGCCTTGCGCTGGACCTCCTCGAGGAAGCCCGGCGCCAGCACCACGTCGAGCACGGCATTGCCGACAGCCGCGGCCAGCGGACCGCCGCCGAAGGTCGTGCCGTGGGTGCCCGGCGTGAAAACCGCCGCGCATTTCTCCACGGCGAGGATCGCGCCCATGGGAAAGCCGCCGCCGATGCCCTTGGCGATCGACATGATGTCGGGGGAAACGCCCGACCACTCGTAGGCGAAGAGCTTGCCGGTGCGGCCGACGCCCGTCTGCACCTCGTCGAAGATGAGCAGCAGATCGTGCTTGTCGCAGAGTTCGCGCAGATAGCGGAGCTCTTCGGTGGGAACCTCGCGCAGGCCACCCTCGCCCTGGATCGGCTCGATCATCAGAGCGCAAGTGTCCGGGCCGATCATCGCCTCCAGCGCCTTGCGGTCGCCGAAGGGCACCTGGTCGAAGC
>CAZEZD010000488.1:0-2321 GCA_964516115.1 uncultured Hyphomicrobiales bacterium | reverse complement strand
TCGTCGCGACGATGCGGCGGACAATGTAGACGAACATCGACAGGATCTTCTCATGTGAGGAACCGGGAGGCGGACGAAGCCGCCCCCCGGTTCAGGGAAACCACGTCAGGCCTTGGCCACGTTCCAGAAGAACGGCAGCGGCCCCTTGGTGATGCCGGTCACGTTGCTGCGCCAGGCCGTGTAGGTCAGGAAGAACCCGGGCGGCACGAAGACGACATTGTCCAGCGCAGCCTTGTTGAGGCGGGCGATCGCCGCCTTTTCTTCGTCGAGGTTCTTTGCCTCGAACCAGGCCGTCACCTCAGCCTCCACGGCGGGCACGTCCGGCCATCCGAACCAGGCGCGTTCTCCATTGGCCCGAATAGCGGTGTAGCCCGCCGGGTTGGTGCAGTCGGCACCGGCGTGCCACGAGAAGAAGATGTTCCAGCCACCCTGGGACGGAGGCGTCTTCAGCGCGCGCCGCTGACCGGTAGTCCCCCAATCGGTGGCCACGAAATCGACATTCATCCCGATCCGCTTGAGCAGCTCGTTGGCGACATCGCCCTGCGCCTTGGTCACGGGTTGGTCCTGGGCGACCACCATCGTAACGGGCTCGCCCTTGTAGCCGCTCTCGGCGAGGAGGCGCTTGGCGCCCTCGATGTCGCGACGCCCTTTCAGGATCTCGCCTCCCTCTTCGGTGTAGAGAGGTGTACCGGGAGTGAAATAGCCGGGCAGGGGCTTCCAGAGGCTGTCATCGGAGCCGACGATGGCCCGCATGAACTCCTCCTGATCCAGCGCCATTAGGATGGCCCGACGGGCGCGCACATCGTTGAACGGCGGATGCAGGTGGTTGAGCCGGAAGGCGCCGATATTGCCGAGCGGGTCACCGATGTCGACACGGATGTTGCGGTTCCGGCGGAGCACGGGAACCAGATCGGCGATCGGGTTCTCCCACCAGTCGATCTCGCCGTTCTGGAGGGCGGCAGACGCGGTGGCCGGATCGGGCATGATGACCCATTCGATCCGGTCGACCAGCATCCGCTTTCCGCCGGCGAGCCACGAGGCGGGCTCGGCGCGCGGCACATAGTCGGCGAACTTCTCGAATACCGCCTTGGCGCCGGGAACCCATTCGTTGCGGACGAACTTCATCGGTCCGGAACCGATGTACTCGCTGATCTGCTGGAAAGGATCGGTCTTGGCGATGCGTTCCGGCATGATGAACGAGCAGGGCGAGTTGTTCTTGCCCAGCGCCAAGAGCATTTTCGGATAGGGTTTGGTCAGCTTCCAGCGGAAGGTGCGGTCGTCGACGGCGACGATCTCTTCCTGGATGGCCTTGATCATCAGGCCCATGGGGTCGCGGAATGACCACCGAATGAGCGAGGCCACGCAGTCCTTGGCGAGGACCGGCGAGCCGTCGTGGAATTTCAGTCCCGTGCGGAGCTTGAAGGTCCAGGTCAAGCCATCGGACGAGACCTCCTCCGACTCGACCATCTGGCGCTGGGGCGTCAGGGTACTGTCGACGCCATACAGCGTGTCCCAGACGAGCGCCGCCGCATTGCGCACGACATATTGCGTGCCCCAGATCGGGTCGAAGTTGGCGAGATTGGCCTGCGGCACGAAGCGCAGCGTCTTCGCCGCCGCTCCCTGCGACAGCGCCGGGGCGGCAAGGCCGCCCGAGGCGGCGACAAGTCCGGCGCCGGCGCCTGCTTTGATGAAAATTCTGCGGTCCATCGTGGTGGTACTCCCCTGGAAATCCGATCCCGCCTTCGACCCTGGTGCGGAGCGGCGGATGCGCGCCTGACCATCGGTCCGGATATGTCTTCCGGGTCTCGGACGGCGCAGCCTAACCCGTCGCAAGCGTCGTGCCATAGGGTCTTTTCCTAGGCGCCGGACCTGCCGGCCGCTGCGCGGCGCCGCGACCTGCCGCATTTTCCTGCACAAAATGGCGCCACGACTGCATTCTCGGCATGCCGGGCCGTTCACGCAGAGGCGAAATGCATTTTCTGCTGCACGGGCGACTGCGACAATTTCGTCCGGCGCAAGGGCGCCTTGACAGAAACTCGGACCGCAGGCCGGGACGGAGCAGTGCATTTGGGCGTTAATCGCCCGGATGTCCGAATAGCGCACTTGACACGCCGCCCTGCCGGCGCAAGGAGTCACGGCGAGGAAACACAAAGGTGGAGAAGAACAGGCCATGGCCGAGTTCATGTCCTTGCGCGATGCCATCGCCGCCCATCTGAAGGACGGCGACAGCGTGGCCATGGAGGGCTTCACGCACCTCATTCCCTACGCCGCCGGACACGAGGTCATCCGCCAGGGCCAGAAGGACCTGACCCTCATCCGCA
>CAZEZD010000487.1:0-2328 GCA_964516115.1 uncultured Hyphomicrobiales bacterium | reverse complement strand
CTCGAGGCGCTTGGCCGACCTCGGGCACAAATCCCTGCCCGGGGGTCTGTCGGTATCCATTAGGTGGAGACCCGCCCGGCAGGTGTCAAGGCGGCGAAAGGTTCTGCCCCACAGTGGCGCGGCCGGGCGGCGGAAATGCCACGCCACCCGGATCCTTCGGCGGCGCACAAACGAAAAGGGCGGACCCGAAGGCCCGCCCTGGTCGATGGCCGGAGAAGAGGAATCAGGCGCTCTGCGCCTTCTCCTTCTCGGCATAGATGTAGAGCGGCCGGGCCTTGCCCTGCACCACCTCGTCGGAGATCACCACCTCCTCGACGCCTTCCAGGCCCGGCAGGTCGTACATGGTGTCGAGCAGGATGCCCTCCATGATCGACCGCAGGCCGCGGGCGCCGGTTTTGCGCTCGATGGCCTTGCGCGAGATGGCGCCGAGGGCGTCCTCGTGGAAGGTCAGGTCGACATTCTCCATCTCGAACAGCCGCTGGTACTGCTTGACCAGGGCGTTCTTCGGCTCGGTCAGGATCTTGGTCAGCGCCGTCTCGTCGAGGTCTTCAAGCGTCGCCAGAACCGGCAGGCGGCCGACGAACTCGGGGATGAGACCGTACTTCAGCAGATCCTCGGGCTCGACCTCGCGGAAGATCTCGCCGGTCCGACGCTCTTCCGGCGCGCGCACCGTGGCGCCGAAGCCGATCGACGAGCCCTGCCCCTTGGTCGAGATGATCTTCTCGAGGCCGGCGAAGGCGCCGCCGCAGATGAACAGGATGTTGGAGGTGTCGACCTGCAGGAACTCCTGCTGGGGGTGCTTGCGTCCGCCCTGCGGCGGCACGGAGGCGACCGTGCCTTCCATGATCTTCAAGAGCGCCTGCTGCACGCCCTCTCCCGACACGTCGCGGGTGATGGAGGGATTGTCGGACTTGCGCGAGATCTTGTCGATCTCGTCGATGTAGACGATACCGCGCTGGGCCCGCTCGACATTGTAGTCCGAGGCCTGCAGCAGCTTCAGGATGATGTTCTCGACGTCCTCGCCGACATAGCCGGCCTCCGTCAGCGTCGTCGCATCGGCCATGGTGAAGGGCACGTCGAGGATGCGGGCGAGCGTCTGGGCGAGCAGGGTCTTGCCCGATCCGGTTGGACCGATCAGCAGGATGTTCGACTTCGACAGCTCGACGTCGCTGTGCTTGCTGGCGTGGTTGAGCCGCTTGTAGTGGTTGTGGACCGCAACCGACAGCACCCGCTTGGCGTGGAACTGGCCGATCACATAGTCGTCCAGGACCTTGCAGATCTCCTTCGGCGTCGGAACGCCGTCCTTGGACTTGACCAGCGAGGACTTCGACTCTTCACGGATGATGTCCATGCAGAGCTCGACGCATTCGTCGCAGATGAAGACCGTTGGCCCGGCAATCAGCTTGCGGACCTCATGCTGGCTCTTGCCGCAGAAGGAACAGTAGAGGGTGTTCTTCGCGTCGCTGCCGGCCTTGCTCATCATGTCTCTCCAACGCGACCCGCATCCTCATCGGATCCGGATCGTCTGACGCGAGACCCCGGAGGTCCCTCGGTTTCTCGACCCCGAACGCACCTTGGCCGAATAGCCAAACATGGTGCGCCCCGCCGGATCAAGAAAGGATTAATGCTATTTTGTCACACACAATTCATAACGAGCCGCGTGTGACGCTGGATCAGTCTATGCAAGGTGCGGGCCGCCGATGGTGTCCCAAAAGCGACACCCGCGCCTGCCCGATCACGCCTTGGCGGGCTCGGCTTCCTCGGCGCGTTCCTCGATGACCTTGTCGATGAGGCCGAATTCCTGCGCCTTCTGCGCCGACATGAAATTATCGCGCTCGAGGGCGTCCTCGATCTCCTTCAGCGTCCGGCCAGTATGCTTCACGTAGATGCCGTTCAGCCGCGACTTCAGTTCCTTCACCTCTTCGGCGTGGATCAGGATGTCCGTCACCTGGCCGCGATAGCCGCCCGAGGGCTGGTGCACCATGATGCGCGAATTCGGCAGGGCGAAGCGCTGGCCCTTGGCGCCCGCGGTGAGCAGCAGCGAACCCATCGAGGCGGCCTGGCCCATGCAGAGCGTAGTGACGGCCGGCTTGATGAACTGCATCGTGTCGTAGATCGACATGCCCGCCGTGACGACACCGCCCGGCGAGTTGATGTACATGTTGATCTCCTTCTTCGGGTTCTCCGCCTCTAGGAACAGCAGCTGGGCGACGATCAGCGTCGCCATGCCGTCCTCGACCGGACCCGACAGGAAGATGATGCGCTCCTTCAGCAGGCGCGAGTAGATGTCGTAGGAACGCTCGCCGCGATTGGTCTGCTCGACCACCA
>CAZEZD010000486.1:0-2331 GCA_964516115.1 uncultured Hyphomicrobiales bacterium | reverse complement strand
CCCTCAGGCAAGACATCGCGCGAGGACAACGCCTTGAGCCCGTACCGGTTCCGCCACATCCGCCATATTTGCGCCAGCGTGACGTCGACGCCGTGGCCCTATGCAATCAAGCACGGGGCAGCCATCGCCGAATCATGGACGAAGGCGATAGCGACCAGCCCCGCACTGTTCGACGGCGAGGTGCTGCTGATCGCCGAGAGCCGCGTGGACGGTGACCGGTTCGAGGCGCTCTATCGCCCCGTGCGGTTCTCCCAGTTCCTGCACTACATGCGCCATGGCGAGCCGGACGGGCGCTCCCGCAACGGCTTCGCGCTCGCTGGCCTGACGAGCGCCGACGGCGCGCTGGTCATGGGCGTGATGGGCGGCCATACCGCCAATGCCGGCAAGATCTACTTTCCCGGCGGCACGCCCGACCTCTCCGACGTCGTGGAGGGCCAGGTCGACCTCGAGGGCAGCGTCAGGCGCGAACTGGCCGAGGAGACCGGCCTCGCGGCGGACGAGGTGAGCTTCGAACCTGGCTTCTGGATGGCCGAGGACGACAAGCGCTGCATCTTCGTCAAGACGGTGCGCTCGCCGCTGGCGGCGGACGACCTCAAACGCACCATTCTCGACAGGCTGGCGCAGCAGGCCGAGCCGGAGCTTGCGGGCATCCATATCGTGCGCAGTGCGGCCGACCTGATGCCCGAGCGGATGCCGCCGTTCCAGTTCGCCCATGCCGCATGGTGGCTGGCGGGGGGACCGGACAATCAGCCGGGATAGCCGTAGCGGCGCTTGACCGTGGTAAGCGCGGAGCGGGCTTCGCCGTCGCGGCCGGCGGCGCAGGTGCCCTCCGGTCCACGCAGGTCGGCGACGACACGGCCGTGGACCTCGCGGGTGACATGGCCGGTGGCGAGGTCGTTGTCCATCACCGCCCGGAAGCGGGCGATCTCGCCCGAGCAGCCGGCGCCCTCGGGGAGCCGGAAATCGGGCCGGGTGACGTAGGCCGGCGCCGAGGAGGCCACCGGCTGCGGCGCCGGCACCTCGGCCGTCGTGGACTGGCAAGCGGCAAGGCCGACAGCGGCGACGGCGGCAAGCAGGGCGGCGCGGATCATGGGGTCCCCGGCAAAGATCGAGAATCGACCCCGCCAATCTAAGTGTCCGCGCCGGCCCTGTGAACCGGTCCCGCCATGACCGGGGGGGCCGGCCACATGGCGGCTTACCTCTATCAGCCGAGCGGCTTCAGCCCGCGCTCGATGGCGGCGCGCTTCGGTTCGAGGAACGGCGGCAGGGCCAGCTTCTCGCCGATGGTCTCCAGCGGCTCGTCGACATCGAAGCCGGGACCGTCGGTGGCGATCTCGAAGAGGATGCCGTTGGGCTCGCGGAAATAGAGGCTGCGGAAATAGAAGCGGTCGACGGCCCCCGAACTCGGGATTCGCAGGCCGTTCAGCCGCTCGATCCAGCCGGCATATTCCTTCTCGTCCGGGGTGCGGAAGGCGACGTGATGGACGGAGCCCGCCCCCTGCCGGGCCTGCGGCAGGTGCGGCTCGACCGCAACGTGATACTCGGCCGCCGGTCCCCCCTCGCCCATGGCATAGACATGAACCGGCGAGGCGCTCGGCAGCGTGTACTCGCGCACCTTGCGCATGCCGAGCACATGGGTGAGCACGAGATCGGTCGTCTCCAGCACGGGGACGCTGGCAGTGATGGGTCCCAAGCCGCGGATCTGGTGCCCGGCCGGCACCGGGCTCTGATCCCAGGGATGGGCCTCGCCGGCGCCGCCGTCGTCGACCAGGGCGAGGCGCTGGCCCTCCGGGTCCTCGAAGTCGAGGGTCAGGCGGCCGTCGCGGACCACAGGCTGGTCATGCTTCACGCCCTGCTCGCTGAAACGGGCAACCCACCAGCGGATGGTGGCCTCTCCCGAGACGCGCAGCGCGGTGCGGATGATGGCGTTGGTGCCGCGGCGCTCGGGAGCGACCGGCCATTCGAAGAAAGTGATGTCCGAACCGGGGCTGGCGATGCCGTCGCCGTAGAAGAGGTGATAGGCGGAGGTGTCGTCCTGGTTCACGGTGCGCTTGACGAGGCGCATGCCGAGGACCTGCGTATAGAAGGCGTGGTTGCCGGGGGCATTGGCGGAGACCGCCGTAAGGTGGTGAATTCCGGTCAGGGCGGGGGTCATGGTTCAACCTCGCATGGCGCGACGGGGGCCGCGCTTCGTTGGTTCAGAGATCGGCCGGATGGGTCACGCGGGCAAGGGGGAAGACGCCGATGCGGTTGCAAGCCGGGCTTGCAGCTTTGCCCGGGGACTGTCAGCAATTTTGTGTATGGGCGGCGTGTTGAACATCAGGCCTGGAG
>CAZEZD010000485.1:0-2331 GCA_964516115.1 uncultured Hyphomicrobiales bacterium | reverse complement strand
AGGGCCGGGACGACGACCACGTCGACTTCGTCACCGACGACCTGACCGCCTTCCTGGTGATGCTGCGGCTCTGATCAGAACCGGCCGCCGGTTTCGAACCCGTCGTCGCCTCCGCCACCCCCGCCGCCGCTCCACGAGCCGCCGCTGTCGGAGGAGCCGCCGCCGCTCCATGAACCGCCGGACGAGCCCCCGCCCCAGGAACCCCCGGACGAGCCGCCACCCCAGGACCCGCCACCGCCCCAGGAACTCTGGTCGTTGCGGCTCCAGCGCCGCCCCTGCTCCATGCGTGACCAGTAGTCGGCCCCGGTAATGACGCCGGTGACAAGGCCGCGCAGCAGCGCGCCGACCACGTCGTTGCTGAACACCGAGCCGTCGGCGTCGTAGCGGCGCTGCCGGAAACCGGTCGCCACCTGCGACACCTCGGACCGGCGCCGGGTCAGTTCGGCAAGTTCGGCGCGGACGCGCTTCGCCTCGATGTCGAAACGGTCCTGGCTCTCGCGTAGCATCCGGATGCGGCCGACGATGGCCTCGTCCTCGGGAGACGGTGTCCGCAGGGCCTCGGCATAGAGGCGCTCGATGTCCTCGCGCCGCAGGGTTTCCGCGAGCAGGCCGATGGCCTGGCGGAAGCGGTCGTCCTCGCCGCGCGCGAAGGCGCCCGCCCGCTGGTCGAGAGCCTTGTGCCGTTCCTCGGCCGCCGCGCGGGCTGCATCGAGGGCGTCAAGTTTCTGCCGGTGGCCGGCGATCTCGGCCTCGGCCGCATCGCCGCCGGTGCCGAGGAAGGCGGTCTTTTCCATCGCCTTCACCCGCTCGACCGCGTCCACGGCCAACGCCGCGCTGCGGTTTGCGTGCTCGCGCAAGCGCTTGGGGATCTCCGTCAGGCGGGCGTAGTTCGGCCGCGCATCCTGATAGCGCACCAGGCGCGCCACCCATCCGTCGAGAAGCCGCGCGACATTGCCCGCCTCGTAGGCCTGCGTCGCATAGGTCCGCTTCCACAGGTACATGAACAGCGCATCGTCCTCGTAAGGCTTGCGCTTGGCCTCCAGTTCTTCCTCGGCGAGCCTCGCCTTCTTCTCCGACTCCTCGGCGATATGGACGATCCGGTCGGCCTCGGCCCGGGTCGCCACGTAGTCGCTCTTCGCAGCCAAACCGACCTGCGCTTCGTTCTGCACGGCGTCGCGGCGTTCCTCGGCTTCCGCGAGGCGGCGGGCGAAGTCCTCACGCTCGGCGGCGATGCGCTCGATCTCACCCTCCACGGCGGCAATCTCGGCCTCGAGCCTGTTGCGGTCGTTGAGGCGCAGGGCGAGGATCGCCCTGACGTCGGTCGCCACCTGCGTCAGCCGCCCCCCGAGGCCGCTCTCGCTCTTCAGGCGGAAGACGGCGAGGTCACGGCAGCGCTCCGCCTCCTCGGCCCGCGCCTCGGCGCTGCCACGGCTGGCCTCGTCGAGGCGCCGATTGATCGCGTTCTCGGCCTGCCGGATCTCGGCGAGGGCGCCTTCGATGCCGCCGAGGGCTGAATGTCCGGGGATCATGCGCTGCCCTCCTACCAGCTCGTGATCGCGCCGCCTGGCAGCGTCTCGCGCCAGGTCGGATCGAGCTGGCCGCGCAGCTTGCGGCCAAGGATGGCGTTCTGGACGATGCCGTCGTCACGCTTGTCGGCCTCGACCTGCCGGTAGAGGCTTTCCGGAACGCGGACGCCCCATTTGGTGACGACCTTCGTCGTCGCGTCCTCTTCGGAGGTGATGGTGCGCGACAGCGGCCGGCCGTCGCGGCCGATCGCCTCGACGATCAGGTAATAGTTCATGGCGTTGGGGTTGCGGCGCGGACGCCGCCAGACGCCGGTCGATTCGCCCGGCCGTGAGACGATGCGCACGTCGTATTCGGTACGGATGTCGTCGCGCAGGCGCTCGAGCTCAGCCACCACGGCCCGGGCGGACACCGCCTTGCCGTCGCGGGCGGCAATCGTGCCGTCGGTCACCAGGGCCGCGACCCGCGTGCGCACAGCATCCACCGTCGCCTCCCGGTTGATGTCGGCGGAGAGCCGCGTGATCGCGGCGGGAATCGTCTGCGTCAGTTCGGTGCGCGCCACATAGCCCTGGTAGGACAGCACACCGGCGCCGATGGCGAGCGCCGCCAGGGCCCCGAGCGCCCATTTTCCCCATCTGCCGCGGGTCACGTAGAGCCGCGCCATCTTCACGGAGAAGCTGTCGCGCGGCGGCTTGTAGACGAAGCGCTCCTCCCGCAGCGCCTTGACGCCCTGGCGGAGGATTTCGTCCGGAACGTCGATGCCCTGCTTGCGGTAGATGTCGCGCAGGCGCTCGATCAGGTCGACCT
>CAZEZD010000484.1:0-2346 GCA_964516115.1 uncultured Hyphomicrobiales bacterium | reverse complement strand
GCGAAGGCGTCCTCGCCATAGAGCTTGATCTGGCCATTCTTGCGCATCTGCGCCGAATTGGCCTCGATATAGGTGACCACTGGCAAATCCCTGAGTTTCGTTCGAGATAGGGAATTTGAGCCTGCGGGGCAAGTCTTGCGCCGACGCCGGGGAGCGATCGACGGTCAATTCCCGCCGATCGGCTCGCGGAGCATCCACACCTCGCTCTCGAAGACCCTGACGCCGCCCGGCGCCCCGTCGTCCGGATGCTCCTGCCGCTCGCGATAGCCTCGCTCGACCAGGCCGTCAGGAAGAACGAGGCCGAGATCACGGACCAGGCTTCGCTCCCGCGGATCCATCAGCGCCCATGTCTGGGAGCGATGGGTTCGGCGTTCGAAGTCGCGGCCATAGGCTTGATCGAGGAAGACCCCGACCTCCGCCATGAACAGGGCTGGCCAGTGATCAGGACATAGATCTTGTCCCCGGCGCGTTCCGCCGGCCGTGCCGCAGCCAGATGCGCTGCCGCATCGATCATCGCCTGCAGGACGCGGCGCTGGTGCTCGGGGCGGGCGTCTGGCGGATCGACCAGCCTCTGGTCCACCGGCACGTGCCAGTGGGCACACAGCCTGAACGCGTCGCCCGGCGGCGGAAAGAAGCCGGCGAACTCCGCCGCCCAGTCATCGACGGCCCTCAGGTGCTTCTCCACGTTGCGGAGCGGGCGGGTCTTGCCGAGGGCGAGGCGGGCGACGGCTCTTGTCATGGTCGGAACGAACGCTCGGACGGGGGTGAAGGAGGCCGCGCCGTCGGCGCGGGCTCCCTTCGTCGCACCGTCAGTCGAGAAGGTTCACGCCGTTCCAGCGCGCCACCTCGTCGGAGAGCATAGGCACGTATTTCCCGCCGTTGCCCTGGGCTTCCGCCATCGCGAAGTAGTTCTTCACCGCATTGCCCATCGGGTTGGCGATGCCGGAGGCCTCCGCCATGGCGGCGCAGTAGCGCATGTCCTTGTGGGCATTGGCGAGGGTGAATTTGTGAGCGTTCTCATCGCGTTCGATGACGTACTTGAAGAAGGTCTGGTAGAAGCCGCAATCCATCCGCCCGCCGGACAGCACGGCATTCATCGCCTTTGGCGCCACGCCGTTGGCCCTGGCGACCGAGAGAGCCTCGGCATAGAGCGCCGCATAGCCCATCGAGACGAAGTTGTTGACGATCTTCATGGTGTGACCGGCGCCGACCGGGCCGACATGGACGATGCGACCGGCGAAGCAGGCGATGACGTCGTGGACCCTGGCGAGGTCGGCCGCGGCGCCTCCCGTCATGACGTCGAGCTTGCCCTCCCAGGCTTCCTTCGGTGTGCGCGACAGCGGCGCGTCGAGGAAGGTCACGCCGATCTCCGCGAGCTCCGCGGCAAGGCGGCGGGTGAGGGTGGGTTCGGAGGTGGAGCAGTCGACGATCGTCAGGCCCTTGCGGGCGCCCGCGCGCAAGCCGTCGGGTCCGTTCACGACGGCGTCCACCTGCGTCGAACCGGTCACGCAGATGAAGACGACGTCGCTGGCCTCGGCGACGGCGCGGATGCTCTGCGCTTCAGCCGCGCCGCGCTTGACCAGGTCCTCGACCGGTTCGCGATTGCGATTGGCGACGATGGTGAGCGGGTAGCCCTTCTCGACGATGTTCTTCGCCATGCCGTGGCCCATCAGCCCGACGCCGACGAACCCGATCCGTGCCTTGGTCATGTGATCCTCCCGATCATGCTTGTTTGGACGGGAGCCTAACCTCACTCCCTCGGATGGACGAGGGGTAAAACGATTGAATTGCGCTTTCAAAACTTGAAATGAATATTTAGTCTTGGGTTTTGCGGAGGCTGGGATGAACGACATGACGAGCGAACTGGCGCGGCCCGGCCGGGTCACGCTGCAGCAGATCGCCGAGCGTCTCGGCGTGTCGACGGCCACCGTCTCGCTGGCGCTTCGGTCGAGCCCGCTGGTGGCCGAGGCGACGCGGCAGAAGGTACAGGATCTCGCCCGCGCCCTCGGCTATGTCTACAACCGTTCGGCCGCGAGCCTGCGCACCGCCCGCACCAACATGATCGCGGTCGGCGTCAACGACGTGGTGAACCCCTATTTCGGCGAGATTCTCGCGGCCATCGAGGAAACCCTGGCGGGGTCCGGCCACACGGTTCTCCTTGGTACCTATTCGGACGATCCGGCCAAGCAGGATCGCGTTCTGGAGACGCTGAAGGAATACCGGCCCGACGGCATGATCCTCTGTCCCGCCAATGGCTCCACGGGCGAGGCCCTGACGATGATCGCGGCGGCAGGCATCCCGGTGGTGCAGATCACCCGCGAGATCGAGGGGGTCGGCCTCGACGTC
>CAZEZD010000483.1:0-2353 GCA_964516115.1 uncultured Hyphomicrobiales bacterium | reverse complement strand
GGCGACCCCGACGAGATCGCCGGCGCCGCCGTCTATCTCGGCTCGAAGGCCTCCAGCTACATGACGGGCCAGTGCCTGGTGGTCGACGGCGGCGTGACGATTTGAATGGCAGCCTTCCCACACCGCAACTGCCGCCCTGCACAATCGTAAGTGCGTCCTTCGAGGCGAGCCGCCGTCAAGATGCGCCTGCATCTTGACGGCGGCTCGCACCTCAGGATGAGGGCGGGTGGCGTCGGGCATCAGAGTCGGATCGCGCTCGTCCGATGAGCCTCATTCAACCGAGGTGCCATTCACACCCCTCCTCATCCTGAGGTGCGAGCCTCGGCGAGCCTCGAAGGACGCAATTCATTGGTGCAGGGAGAATCGGCCCGATGGCTGTCGATTCCAGCCTTCAATACAGCCCGCGGCCGCCGTTGATCTGCACCGTCTCTCCGGTGATGAACGAGGCCTTGTCGGAGGCGAGGAAGAGCACAAGGTTGGCGACGTCCTCGGCCGTGCCCTCGCGCTTCAGCGGGGTTCCCTCGACGGCCGACCGGCGGCCCTCCGGCGTGTTGAACTGCACGTGGAAGCGCGTGGCGATCAGCCCCGGCGCGACGCCGTTGACACGGATTCCGAGCGGCCCGAGTTCCTTCGCCAGCGCCCGGGTATAGGTGACGATGGCGCCCTTCGACGAGGCGTAGTGCAGGGCGCCCGGCCCGCCGCCGTCCATGGCGGCGAGCGACGACATGGTGACGATGGCGCCCGACTTCTTCTCGCCCATGATCTTCGCCGCCGCCTGGCAGGTCAGGTAGGTCGACATGACGTTGAGGTCGAAGGTGCGTTGCCACAGGTCGAGCGTCGACTCGGCCGTGCCGACCCGCTTCAGGATGCCGCCGGCATTGGTGAAGACCACGTCCAGCGTGCCGAAGGCACGCAGGACGGCGGCGAAGGCCGCATCCGTCTCGTCGTGCTTCGTCAGGTCCGCCTTGATGGCGAGCGCCTGGCCGCCGGCCTTCCTGATCTCCTCCTCCAGCGCGTTCGCCTCTGCGCCACTGGAAATGTAGGTGAAGGCGACTTTCGCGCCGGCCTTGGCGAAGGCGCGCGTCGCCGCCTCGCCGATGCCCGATGCGCCGCCGGTGACCAGCGCCACCTTGCCGGTGAAATCCATGATGCACTCCCGTGATTGCCGGCCGTAGGGACGGCCCGTCAGTTCAGAAACTCCGGTGACACCAGGCTCGGCAGGAACAGCGTCACCTTCGGCCAGACGATGACCAGCGCCAGTACCATGAACAGCGGGATCAGCATGATCAGCGTGTCCTTGATCGCCGCCCGCATGCGGATGCCGGCCACCGCACAGGCGATCATGAGACAGAGCCCGTAGGGTGGCGTGACCAGCCCGAAGGCGAGCGAGACGATACCGACCATGGCGAAATGGACCGGATCCATCTCCACGGCCTTGGCCAGCGGTTGCAGGATCGGCCCGCAGATGATGATGGCCGGAATGGCGTCGAGGAAGCAGCCGACGAGCAGGAAGACGGCGGCGATGAAGAAGCCGGTGGCGATGAAGCCCATCTCCCAGGCCGAGACGCCGGTGAGGATCGCCTCGGGGATCTTGTAGTAGGCGAGGAGCCAGCCGAAGCAACTCGCCGTGCCGACGCAGAACAGGATGACGCCGGTCAGCCGGCCGGTATCGAGCAGGGCGCCGTAGAGCCCCTTCATGTCCATCTCGCGATAGACGATGAAGGAGAGAACACCGGCATAGAGCACGGCGATGGCGGCCGATTCCGTCGCGGTGAACCAGCCGAAGATCTTGCCGCCGATGATGATGCCCGGCGTCATCAGCGCCAGAATCGAATGGGCGCAGGCGCACAGGAGGGCGCGCCACGTTTCGCGCGGATAGGTCGGGTAGCCACGCCTCACCGAATAGATGTGGACGGTGGCCATCTGCGCACCGGCGATGAGGATGCCGGGGATGATGCCGGCGAGGAACAGGGCGCCGATGGAGGTGGTGAGGATGCCGCCCCAGACGATCATCAGGATCGATGGCGGGACGATCACGGCAAGCACGGCCGAGACGGCGGTGATGGCGACGGAGAACGAGTCGTCATAGCCCGCGCGTCGCTGCGCCTCGATGAAGATCTTCGACTGGCTGGCCGCGTCGGCGGTGGACGAGCCCGAGATGCCGGCGAAGAACAGCGACAGCACCACGTTGATCTGCGCGAGGCCGCCGGGCCAGTGGCCGACCATGGTGCGCGAGAGCTTGAGCAGGCGCTCGGTGATACCGCCGATGTTCATCAGGTTGGCGGTGAGCAGGAAGAACGGCACCGCCAGCAGGATGAACGAGTTGAAGGCGTTGAAGCTCTCCGACATCAGC
>CAZEZD010000482.1:0-2364 GCA_964516115.1 uncultured Hyphomicrobiales bacterium | reverse complement strand
CTACTTTTCCACCGTGAAGCGGCTCTGCGGCCGCGACGGCTATGCGATGATCCATGCCATCGGCCGCATGTCGCCGCCCGGCACCACGGCGCCCTTCATCCGCAAATACATCTTCCCCGGCGGCTACGTGCCGGCGCTCTCCGAGGTCTTCGCCTCCACCGAGCGCTGCGGCTTGTGGGTGGACGACTGCGAGGTGCTGCGCCTCCACTACTACTGGACCATCAAGGCCTGGCGGGAGAATTTCGAGGGCGTCCGGGATCAGGTCGTCGCCATGCAGGGAGAGCGCTTTGCCCGCATGTGGGAGTTCTACCTCGCCGCCGTCGAACTCGGCTTCCGCGATGGCTCCAACATGGTCTACCAGCTCCTCCTCTCCGAGAGGCGCGACGCTGTGCCGGTGACGCGCGACTTCATCACCGAGCGGGAACAGGCGCTGAAGGGACAGGAGGCCGTGCTGCCGTGGCGATCCACCTGACCATATCAGGCCGCGTCCAGGGCGTCGGCTATCGCCAGTGGTTCAAGCGCCGGGCCGACGCGCTTGGTATCACCGGCTGGGTGCGCAACCGCAGCGACGACACGGTCGAGGCGCTGATCTTTGCGGGCGACGAGGTCCGCGAGCAGCTCCTCCGTGACGCGATGAACGGCCCGGCGGGTGCCAAGGTGGATGCCATCGACGAGAAGGCGATCACCTTCAGCCATCCCGAACGCGAGCAGGTCGACGGCTTCGAGATCCGGCCGACGGTGTGAGGCCTCCGGCCTCGAGTCGGGGGCTCCGGACCTGCAAGCCAGAAGGGCGTCCTTCGAGGCTCGCTGCCGCTCGCACCTCAGGATGAGGAGGGTTGTGCATGGCACTTCGGACGCATGAGGCGGGGCCGCCAAATGCGACACGGATGCAGGTCACTGCCACCCTCATCCTGAGGTGTGAGCGCCCGGCGATGCGTCAGCATCGTCCGGCAGCGAGCCTCGAAGGACGCACTTGGCTGGCGCAAGGCATTCCCGCTGCAACAGCATGTCTCCGCATCAGCGGCCGTGCGGTGTCAGTGTCCCTCCGGCCCCCAGATCGCCTCTTCGCTGAACCCCAGCTCCGAAAACTCCACCGCCCGCAGCGGCGCCTCGCCGATCGAGAAGAACTCGTCGAGCTGCGGCGGCTTCACCGCCGTTCCCGCCAGCATGGCATGGGCCTGACCGCGATGGTGCACCTGGTGCTGGAAGAGGTGCATGAGCAGGCGGTCGCGCCGCTCCACCTGGACGCGCCTGATGCGGTTCACATGCACGTCCTCGCCGAGGGAGGCTTCGGTCAGTGCCTCGCAGACGGCGACGAGCCGGCGGTCGACGGCGGCCTGTTCGCGCTTCAGATCGGCGAGAAGGGGGCAGGGGATCTCGACCTCCCAGGCCCTTGGCCCGAGATCGCCGCCCTCCAGCGCGTCGACATAGAACCAGTCGATGGTCAGGTTGTGGTTCAGCGTCGCCGCGAGGCTCGGGAAGAAGCTGGTGCGGGTCGCGGCGAACGCCTCGGGCGTCAGCGCCGCGCAGGCCGTCAGCAGGCGGTGGTTGGCCCAGGCGTTGTTGTAAGCCATGGCGCGGAAGGTCTGCACGTTCGAGGCGGGCATGGCGGGTCCTCCTGTCAGGCGGCGGAGGCGCTCTCGCGGGCGTCCATCGTCGGTCCGAAACGATCCTCGAAAGCGGTTCGCAGGATGGCATCAACCTCCGGCATGGTCACCGGCAGGCCGAGATCGACGAGGCTGCTGACGCCATAGCGCGGATCGGCGATGCCGCAGGGCACGATGCCGTCGAAATGGGAGAGGTCGGGCTCGACGTTGAGCGAGATGCCGTGCAGCGTCACCCAGCGCTTCACGCGGATGCCGATGGCGGCGATCTTGTCCTCGAAATCATTGCCCTTGTCCGGGCGGCCGACCCAGACGCCGACGCGGTCCTCGCGCCGCTCGCCGCGGATGTTGAAGGCGGCGAGCGTGCCGATGATCCAGTCCTCAAGAGCCGCCACGAAGACCCTTAGATCCCGCCTGCGGCGGTTGAGGTCGAGCATGACATAGGCCACGCGCTGGCCGGGGCCGTGATAGGTCATCTGGCCGCCGCGGCCGGCCTCGAACACCGGGAACCGCGCGTCGATGACGCAATCCGCTTTCGCCGAGGTGCCGGAGGTGTAGAGCGGCGGGTGCTCGAGGAGCCAGACGCGCTCTCTGGCCGTGCCGGCGGCAATCGCCGCGACATGGGCCTCCATCGCCGCCAGCGCCTCCTCGTAAGGGACCGGCGCGTCGCTGATCACCCATTCCACCGGCGGGGCATCGGCGGGCGCGGCGAGTTGCAGCACCAGATTGGAACGGTCGTTTACCACTCGTTCACCATGTT
>CAZEZD010000481.1:0-2383 GCA_964516115.1 uncultured Hyphomicrobiales bacterium | reverse complement strand
AGCGATACTACGTGCTCTCCAAGGGCGCGGTGGTGGAGCAGGGCCAGTTGGCGGGACTGTCGAAGGAAAGCCTCAAGAAACACGTGGCGGTGTGAGCCGACTGCCGGTCACGCCACCCATTGGAAGGAACAATGCCATGTCCGACGTTTATGCCAGGTACCAGCGCCTGAAATTCGACCGGCCGCATCCGCGCGTGCTTCGCATCACCATGTACAATCCCGAGCGCCTCAATGCGGCGGACGAGATCATGCATGGCGAACTCGCCGCCATCTGGCAGGACGTCGACAAGGATCCGACGGTGTCGGCGGCCATCCTCACCGGCCACGGCAAGGCCTTCTCGGCCGGTGGCGACTTCAAGATGATCGACAAGATCATCAACGACTTCGAGACGCGCGCCCGGAACTGGAAGGAGGCGCGCGACATCGTCTACAACGTCATCAACTGCTCGAAGCCGGTGATTTCCGCCATCCGCGGCCCCGCCGTCGGCGCCGGCCTCGTCTGCGGCCTCCTCGCCGACATCTCGATCGCGGCCAAGGATGCCCGCATCATCGACGGCCACACCCGGCTCGGCGTCGCCGCCGGCGACCATGCCGCGATCATCTGGCCGTTGCTCTGCGGCATGGCCAAGGCGAAGTACTATCTCCTCCTCTGCGACCCGATCTCCGGCGCCGAGGCCGAGCGCATCGGCCTCGTCTCGCTGGCCGTCGACGACGGCGAACTGGACGCCAAGGCGGTCGAGGTGGCGACCCGCCTCGCCGAGGGCGCGCCCAACGCCATCCGCTGGACCAAGTATGCGCTGAACAACTGGCTGCGCATGATGGGGCCGACCTTCGACACCTCGCTCGCCCTCGAGTTCATGGGCTTCAGCGGCCCCGACGTGAAGGAGGGTCTCGCCTCCCATGTCGAGAAGCGCAAGCCCGCCTTTCCCGAGAGTTCACCCCTGTGAGCGGCGACAGGACCATGCAGCACAACGGCTATCCCGCGCGGCGCGAGGCCATGATCGCCGCCGGCTTCTGGAAGGACCGCATCCTTCTCGACGACTTCGACGCACTGCTGCGCGACAGGTCGGAGGCGCTGGCCATCGTCGCCCATGACGTGACGACGGGCGCACGCGCGCGCCTGACCTACGGCGAGCTCGGCACGAGGGTCGAACGCATCGCCGTCGGCCTCGCCCGGCTCGGCGTCGAGGCGGGCGATGTCGTCTCCTACCAGCTCCCCAACCGCTGGGAGTTCGTCGCCCTGCACCTCGCCTGCTTGAGGATTGGCGCGGTCACCAACCCTATGATGCCCATCCTGCGCCGGCGCGAACTGGAATTCATGCTGAACCACGCGCAGTCGAAGGTGATGGTCACGCCGTCGGTTTTCCGCGACTTCGACTATGCGGCGATGATCGCCGGCATGCGGGATGTGCTGCCGCACCTCAAGCATGCCCTGGTGATCGGCGGAGAGGGCGATGCCGCCTTCGAGCGCCTATATGCCGCCCCGGTCGACCGCGCCGAGGCCGAGCGTCTCTTCGCCGAACGGCGTCCGTCCCCTGACGACATCATCCAGGTTCTCTACACCTCCGGAACCACGGGCGAGCCGAAGGGCGTGATGCACACGTCCAACACGCTGATCAGCAATCTTGGTCCCTACAGGGAGCGCCTGAATCTCTCGGACCGCGACATCGTCTTCATGGCCTCGCCGCTCGCCCACCAGACCGGCTTCATGTACGGCCTGATGATGCCCTTCGTCCTCGGTGTGCCGGTCGTGCTGCAGGACATCTGGAACAAGGCGGTGGCGGCCGATCTCTTCGCCGAGGAGAAGGCCACCTACACCATGGCCTCGACCCCCTTTCTCGCCGACCTCACCGAAGAGGCCGAAAGGCGGCCGGAAGCCTTCGGCTCGCTGCGCATCTTCCTGGCGGCGGGCGCCCCCATTCCGCGCGTCCTGGTGCGGCGGGCAACCGACAATCTCGGCGCCACCATCGCCTCGGGCTGGGGCATGACCGAGAACGGAGCCGTCACCGTCACCCGCCCCAGGGACCCGCCGGAAAAGGCCTTCGAGACCGACGGCACGCCGCTGCCCGGCATGGAGGTGCGCACCGTCGACACCGGCGACCGGCCGCTGCCGGCCGGCGAAGAGGGCCGGCTTCAGGTGCGCGGCTGCTCCAATTTCGTCGGCTATCTCAGGCGACCCGACCTCGACGCCGTCGACGCCGAGGGCTGGTTCGATACCGGCGACCTCGCCCGCATCGATGCCGACGGCTATGTCCGCATCACCGGCCGCGCCAAGGACATCATCATCCGCGGCGGCGAGAACATCCCGGTCGTAGAGATCGAAGGCCTCATCTACAAGCATCCGGACGTGCAGGACGTCGCCATCGTCGCCATGCCCGACGAGC
>CAZEZD010000480.1:220-2392 GCA_964516115.1 uncultured Hyphomicrobiales bacterium | reverse complement strand
GCCGCGCCCACCGTCTCGCCGGGATGGCCGGCGATGGCGGCGAGGCACTCGCGCGTCGACAGTCCCGTGGTGACGATGTCCTCGACCACCAGCACGCGGGCGCCGGCCGGGATCTCGAAGCCGCGGCGCAGCCTGAACTCGCCGTTCTCGCGCTCGACGAAGATCGCCTTGGCGCCGAGCTGGCGGGCGGTCTCGTAGCCCGGCACGATGCCGCCGACGGCGGGCGAGACGACGTAGTCGATGCGGCCGAAGCGCTCCTTCACCTTGGCGGCGAGCGCGGCGCAGAGTCGCGCGGTGCGCTCCGGGTCCATGAAGACGAACATCTTCTGCAGGAAGACCGGCGAACGCCGTCCCGAGGACAGGATGAAATGGCCTTCGAGCAGGGCGCCCGCGGCGCGGAATTCGGCGAGCACGTCGTCAGGGGTCATGGGTCAGGCGTCCGCAGTGGTTCGAGGGGGAGAGACGATGAAAGGGGTGGGCGAGTCAATGAGGCTGTGGGGGCCGGCGTCGCGGATGGGCCTTGGCAGTTGCCGTTGACCTGTTAGGAACGGCGGAACCCCACGTGTCGCCCATCCTGGAAGTCCGCGTATCGCCGCCATGCAAAGCCCGAGCCCTCCGGCGCCGCACGCGACCGCCCGCCCCGATCCGGCGGACGACATCAACGCGCCGGTGGAATCGCGGCTGCTGCGCTCCGCGCCGTGGATCGCGCTCGGCGTCTCGCTCGCCATCCTCGCAGGGTATCTGACCACCGGCGTCCAGCTCTTCGCCGATGGCGGATTCTTCGCCTTCGCCTTTCTGACGGGCGATCCCTGGAACGCCCATTTCGCCAACATCCCGGCGCGCGCCACCGCCTTCCTCGTCACCATCGTGCCGCCCTGGCTGTGGGCGCGGGTGGGCGATCCGTCCGATGCGATCCGCCTCTACGGCCTGATCTTCGGGCTGCTGCCACTGGCCGGGCTCGCCGCCACCTGGGCGATCGCCGGCAACCGGCGCATCCTGCTGTTCTGCGCGCTGTCGACAATCATCGTCCTGCCCGCCTCGGTGTTCTTTCCGTCCGAGACGCTGGTGACCCACGCGCTGTTCTGGCCGCTCTTCGCCTATCTGTGCGTGAACCGCGCGCCGGCCGCCGTGCCCACCGTCCTCCTGATGCTCGCGCTCGCCTTCTCCCACGAGGGCGGCATGGGGCTGGTCGTGCTGCTGGTCGCCTTCCTCGCCGCGGGCGGGCGCGCCGGGCGGGTGGTGCTCGTAGCCGGCCTTGCCGTGCTCCTCGCCTGGGTCGCCACCAAGCTCCTCGTCCAGCCGGTCCATGGCGCGACGCGCGACATCCTCGTCCTCAACATGCTGGGCGTGGTGAACCCGGTCGGGATCATCCGGCCGCTGAGCATGGCGATCCTCGCCGGCGTCGCGACGGTCTGGTGGC
The DNA here is from genome assembly GCA_964516115.1 of uncultured Hyphomicrobiales bacterium. Taxonomy (GTDB): domain Bacteria; phylum Pseudomonadota; class Alphaproteobacteria; order Rhizobiales; family Phreatobacteraceae; genus Phreatobacter. Next base: position 972 of record CAZEZD010000480.1, on the reverse strand, counting down.
TCCTGCGGCGGGAAGCGGCGGATGAGCCGCCGGTGCCCCGGCTGCTGGTCGTCATCGGCCTCGCCCTCGTCCCGTCCGCAGCGATCCTGATCGCGGCCGATCTCGCCTTCGTCGGCCGCCACGACAACCTGCTGGTCGGCCGCTACAATTTCCGCACGCTGCTGCTCGGGAGCCTGGCGCTCCTCCTCATCGTGCTGACCGTGCTGTCGCTGCCGGAGGAGCGGCGGCCGGCCCCGGTCCGGCGTCTCGTCGGATGGGCGGCCGCCCGGACCCGCCGCGCGCCGGCCCTGATCTTCGCGACCATGCTGATCGCCACCGCCTGCCACGCCATGGACGGCGCGAACTTCCTCATCTCGTGGCGCGCCTATGCGCAGGAGATCCGCGCCATCGCCCGCGGAGGGACCGCGCCCCTGCCCGCCTATGCCGAAATCCTGTCGCGAGACCCGCGCGCGGCGCCCGAGAGACTGCAGCGCCCCGGCCGGGCCTGGGCCATGAGCTGGGATTGGACCGACCCGTTCCTCTCCGTGGTCCTCGCCCTGCCGCAGCCGGCGCGGGTGCTGGTCTATCGCCCGAGCGACACCTATGCGCCACTCTCCTGCGCCATGATGCGGGACGCCGACAGGACGCCCGTCAGGCTGCCGGCGGAGAGCTACGAGCTGCTGGTCGCCTTCGTGTGCGAGCACCGAGGCGGAAGGGAGTAGGCGCGGAGCGGTGGGGCAGTCCGGCCTGAAGCTCCCCCCCCCCTTTCTCCA
>CAZEZD010000480.1:0-210 GCA_964516115.1 uncultured Hyphomicrobiales bacterium | reverse complement strand
CCGCCGTGCCGAACGTCAGGAACGGCCCATCACCAGACCCCCCCCCCTTACTCGAACACCCTCCCCGCCTCCGCCGTCATCGGCAGTGTGCGGATCCCCGCGATGATGGCGTTGAGGTGCTTGAGGTCCCAGACCTCGAGGTCGATGACGACGTCGGTGTAGTCGGCGGCCGAGCGCTGCATCCTGAGGTTGTCGATATTGCCGTCATTG
>CAZEZD010000479.1:0-2394 GCA_964516115.1 uncultured Hyphomicrobiales bacterium | reverse complement strand
CTCGGCAATATCTGGCGCTTCGCCTATGTCACCGGCGAGAACGGGGGCGCGGCCTTTCTTCTGATCTATCTCGGCTTCGTCCTGGTCATTGGCCTGCCGCTGATGATCGCCGAACTGGCGCTCGGCCGCAGGGCGGGCGCCGATGCGGTCGCCGCCTTTGAGCATGGCCAGGGGTCTTCGGTCTGGCGCCATGCCGGCTGGCTCGGCGTGATCGCGGCGGGCCTCATCCTGAGCTACTACGCCGTGATTGCGGGCTGGGCGCTGCGCTATGTCTTCGGAGCCGCCACGGGAGGGCTCTGGCGCTCGGCGGGCACGGGCTTCGGCGCCTATTTCGAGGCCTTCATCAGCCATTCCGTCGAGCCGATCCTCTGGCAGGCGGCGATGCTGGCGGCGGCGGCGCTCGTGGTCAGCGCGGGAATCAAGGGCGGCATCGAGCGGATCAACCGGTGGCTGATGCCCGCTCTGGCAATGATCGTGCTGCTGCTGGCCGCCTTCTCGGTAACGCTGCCGGGCGGCACGCGCGGCGTGGCGTTCATTCTCGCCCCGGACTGGAGCGCCTTTTCCCGCCCGGCGGTCTATCTCAATGCGCTCGGCCAAGCCTTCTTTTCGCTCGGCGTCGGCATGGCGGTCTTCATCACCTATGGCAGCTATCTCGACCGGGGCACGAGCATTCCCCGTGCGGCTGTGGCGGTTGCGGCCGGCGACACGCTCTTCGCCATCCTGGCCGGGCTTGCCATCTTTCCGGCGGTCTTCGCTTTCGGAGGCGACCCGGCTGCGGGGCCGAGACTCGCCTTCATCACGCTGCCACAGGTCTTCGTCCAGATGCCGGGCGGCTCCGTCATCGGCCTCGTCTTCTTCCTTCTGCTGGCGGCGGCGGCGCTGACATCCATGATTTCTCTGCTCGAGGTTCCCGTGTCCGTCGTGGTCCACCGCACCGGGCGGTCGAGACCGGCTGCGGTCGCCATGGTGACCCTTGCCGTCTTTCTGGCCGGACTGCCCTCGGCGCTGAGTTACGGCGTGCTGGAGCGCTGGAAGATCGGCGGGCTGCCTCTGCTGGATCTGGTCGATCAGACGACCTCCAACATCCTGCTGCCGCTGTGCGGACTGGCCTGCGCAGTCTTCGTTGGATGGCGTCTGGCCCCGGCAACGGCGCTCGCAGACGCCGATCTCGGCAACACCCGGGTCGGATGGGTCTGGTGGTGGCTTCTCAGGGTCGTGGCGCCTGCCACGATCGTTCTCATTCTCCTGCGGTCGTTCGCATGGTTGTGAGCAAGGTGGTTGCCGTCTCCGCGAGCCCCGGCACGATGCCCTGCCCGCGAGGCCGCAAGCGATGAGCGGGATCATCGTCATGCTCGCCGCACTCGCGGCACTGGTCATCCTGACCTATCGCGGCGCCAGCCTGCTGCTCAGCGCCCCGGCCCTTGCCGTCCTGGCCGTGCTCGTCGCCGAGGGCGGGCCGGTTCTTGCGACCTTCACCCAGGTCTTCATGCCGGCAACCGGGCGCTTCATCATTCTCTATTTCCCGCTGTTCTTGCTGGGCGCCGTCTTCGGCAAGCTGATGGAGGCCAGCGGCAGCGCAAGGGTTCTCGCCGATGCCTTGAGGGCCGGCTTCGGGCCGCGACACGCTATCCTTGCGGTGGTGATGTCCTGCGCGCTGCTGACCTATGGCGGCGTCTCGCTGTTCGTCGTGGCCTTCGCGGTCTGGCCCATCGCCTCGGCCCTGTTCGCCGATGCCCGTCTGCCGCGGGTCCTCATTCCCGCCGCCATCGCCCTTGGAGCGTTCACCTTCACGATGACGGCCCTGCCCGGGACGCCGGCGATCCAGAACGCCATCCCGATGCCCTATTTCCAGACGACGGCTTTCGCCGCTCCCGGGCTCGGCATCATCGCCAGCCTCATCATGTTCGGCCTCGGCTGGCTCTGGCTGGAGCATCGGGCGCGCAGTCTCGGCCGTGGACCGGAGCCCGCTCCGGGATCGGACCCGGATGGGGGGAGCAAGGCGGCGCGACCTTCGCTGCTCCTGGCGGTCCTCCCCCTCGCGAGCGTCCTCGCGCTGAATGTCGCCTTCGCCTTCTGGCTGATCCCGATGCTGGATGCCTCCTATCTCGCCATGCCGAAATACGGCTCCACCGACATCGCGGCGGTCCGCGGGCTCTGGTCGATCATCGCGTCGCTCGTCCTGTCGTGCCTGGTACTCGTCGTCCTCCATCGGCAGAGTCTGGGAGAGACACTCGGCGAGACACTCGATGCCGGTGCGGTCGATTCCCTGAAGCCGATCTTCAACACGGCGAGCCTCGTCGGGTTCGGCGCGGTCATCGCCTCCCTGGAGGCGTTTTCATGGGTTCGCGATGGGGTGCTGGCCATGGGTGGCGGCAACCCCCTGATCTCGCTGGC
>CAZEZD010000478.1:0-2395 GCA_964516115.1 uncultured Hyphomicrobiales bacterium | reverse complement strand
CGAGGCCTTCGTCGTCACGGTCATCGGCGGCATGGGCTCGGTGCCGGGCGCCTTCATCGCCGCGCTGATCATCAAGATGCTGGAGGCCTTTGGCATCCTCATCTTCCCGAAGATCACGCTGGTGCTCGTCTTCCTGCTCATGGCCGTGGTGCTGGTGATCAAGCCCTGGGGCCTGATGGGCAAGCCGGACGTCGCCGCGGGCCGCGCGGTGCTGCCCGAGGGCATCCTGAACCTCAAGAGCTTCGGCCGCACCGAGACGGTCGTCTGGATCGTGCTGACCCTGGCGCTCCTTCTGATCCCGATCCTCGGCGACACCTACAAGGTGAAGGTCGGCATCGAGATCATGGTCTTCGCGCTCGCCGCCTTCTCGCTCAACCTCCTGATCGGCAATGGCGGCATCGTCTCCTTCGGCCATGCCGCCTATTTCGGCGTCGGCGCCTATGCGGCGGGCCTCCTTGTCACCGGCCCGCTGAAGGCGCCGATGGAACTGGCGCTGGTCGCAGCCCCGCTCGCGGGCGGCCTCGCCGCCGCGCTCTTCGGCTATTTCATCGTCCGCCTGTCCGGTATCTACCTCGCCATGCTGACGCTCGCCTTCGCCCAGATCACCTATGCCATCTGCTTCCAGTGGGTGGAGGTGACCGGCGGCGACAACGGCGTCGTCGGCGTCTGGCCGTCGCGCTGGGCGGCGAGCCGCGAGGTCTACTTCTACGTGGTCGCGGTGCTCTCGCTCATTACGATCGCGGCGCTCCGGCACCTCATCTACACGCCCTTCGGCTATACGCTGCGCGCCGCGCGCGACAGCGCCAACCGGGCGGATGCCATCGGCATCGACGTGCGGACGCATCGCTGGCTCGCCTTCATCGTGGCGGGCGCCGCGGCGGGCCTCGCCGGCGGCCTCTACTCCTTCTCCAAGGGCTCGATCGATCCGACGATGATCTCCATCGCCATGTCCATCGACTTCCTGATGATGATCCTCACCGGCGGCATCCAGACCGTCATGGGCCCGCTCGTCGGCACGGCGGTGTTTCATTCGGTCAAGGACTTCTTCATGCCACTGACCGATTTCTGGCGGTTCTTCCTCGGCGCCTCGATCATCGCCATCGTGCTGATCTTCCCGCGCGGCGTAGTGGGGGCCATCGACACGCTGCGCGAGAAGATTGCCCGCCGCCCGGCCGGCAACGCCACGACGGCAGCCGCCGTGGCCAAGGAGGCGGCATGACCACGCCCCTCCTCGCCGTCACCGGCCTCGAGAAGCGCTTCGGCGGCGTCACGGCCGGAAAGGACGTGACCTTCACGCTGGAGGCCGGCGAGATGCTGGCCATCATCGGCCCGAACGGCGCCGGCAAGTCGACGACCTTCAACATGGTCGGCGGCCAGTTGAGGCCCGACGCCGGCTCCATCGTGCTGGCCGGACAGGACATCACGGGCAAGCCGCCGCGCGAGATCTGGCGCCTCGGCGTCGGCCGCACCTTCCAGATCGCCCAGACCTTCGTCTCCATGAGCGTGGTGGAGAACGTCCAGATGGCGCTGATCTCGCACCACGGTCAGACGCGGTCGGTGACGGCGGCGGCGACAACCCTCCATCGCGACGCGGCGATCGCCTTCCTCGACCGCGTCGGCATGGGCGAGATGGCGGACCGGCCGGTGAACGAGCTCGCCTATGGCGACGTGAAGCGGGTGGAACTCGCCATCGCCCTCGCCTCGGAGCCGAAACTCCTGCTGATGGACGAGCCGACCGCCGGCATGGCGCCGAAGGAGCGCACGGCGCTGATGCAGCTCACCGCCGACATCGCCCGCGAGCGGCGCATCGGCGTCCTCTTCACCGAGCACGACATGGACTCGGTCTTCGGCCATGCCGACCGCATCCTCGTGCTGGTGCGCGGCGAGATCATCGCCGCCGGCACGCCGGACGAGGTGCGCGGCAACCAGCGCGTCAAGCAGGTCTATCTCGGCGAGGCCGGGTCGCAGGCCGCCCTCAAGGCGCGCCGGCAGGCGGCGGGAGCGCAGTGATGACCTTGGCTCCCTCCACCACCATCCTCGAGACGCGCGGGCTGTCGGCGGCCTATGGCCATGCGCAGGTGCTGTTCGGCGTCGACATGCAGCTCAGGGCCGGCGAGGTCGTCGCCCTGATGGGTCGCAACGGCGCCGGCAAGTCGACCACGCTGAAGGCGATCATGGGGATCGTCCCGCCGAACGGCGGCACGGTGACCTTCGAGGGCCAGGACGTGACCGGCTGGCAACCCTACCGCATCGCGCGCCTCGGCCTCGGCTACGTGCCGGAGGACCGCCGCATCTTCACAGATCTCACTGTCTATGAAAACCTCGAGGTCGGCCGGAAATCGGCGGCCGGCGCACCGGGCAAGGAGCCCTGGTCGCTCGACCGGCTCTTCGCCAT
>CAZEZD010000477.1:0-2397 GCA_964516115.1 uncultured Hyphomicrobiales bacterium | reverse complement strand
CGAACTTGGCCCAGACGTCCGGCGGCGAGGGGAAGAAGGCCGGCGGGAACGGTCCCCATAAGGCGACCGCCCACCAGATCGCTACCACCGGCACGAAGGGCGCGAGCGTCTGCAGCACCGGCCATTTGACCGAGGTCCTGAGGCAGAAGCTCCAAAGGGTGAGGAGGACGGCGTTCATGCGCTGACCAGCCCCCAGCGCTCGATGGTCGCCCGCTCGAGCGGCACCAGGATCAGCCTGTCGATCAGCAGCCAGAGGGTGCCGATGACGATCATGCCGAGGACGATGACCTCGGTCTGGTAGAAGTCGCGGGCGACGAACAGCATGTAGCCGAGGCCGACATCGGTGGCGATCATCTCGGCGGCGATCAGGCCGCGCCAGGCGAAGCCGAGGCCGGTGCGGATTCCGGTGACGATGTTCGGCAGCGCGCCGGGCAGCAGCACGTCGGTGAGCATGGCCCCGCGGCGGGCGCCGAGCGATGCCGCGGCATGGCGCAGCGGCATCGGAATGGTCGAGACGCCGAGCAGCGTGTTGTAGGCGACAACGAAGAAGACGGCGTTGAAGATGACGAAGACGATGGCGCCGAAGCCGTAGCCGAACCACAGCGTCGCGATGGGGATCCAGGCGATGCCGGCGAGTACGGAGAAGAATCGCATCAGCGGCGTGAGGAAGGCGGAGACGCCCCGGCTCACCCCCATCAGGATGCCGAGCGGCACGGCGACCAGCACGGCCAGCACTGTGCCGATGGCGACGCGCGAGACACTGGCGGCAACATGCCGCAGAAGCGTTCCGTCGAGCAGGCTGTCGATTCCCGCCTTGCCGACCGATGCGACGCTGGGGAAGATCTGCGGCCGGACGCCGAGGGCGGGCACGACCACGGCCCACAGGGCAACCAGCACAGCCAAAGGCGCAACGAAGATGAGGGCCGCATTGACGCGGCTTGTCCGTCCCATCCGTCCTCCCATCAGGCGCGGAACGTCCGCGCCCCTGCTGCGCTGCGCTCCCTCTGGCTGGTCCGATCGAGCGGACCGCGGAGACGTCATGACGCGACACGAGAGACTTCAGGCGAAGCCGCCGGAATGCAAGATGCAGCGGGGCGCATGGCTCACCTGCAGGCCACAATGCCGCACGGCGGCGACTGGCGAGCCCCCCGGCAAGCGACGGCTCTATCACACTCTTCAGGACGCGGCCGTGCCCGCCAGATAGGCGACGAGCTTGCGGCCCTCGCTTTCGTTGTGGGTCCAGGCCTCTCTCTGCGCGCGTTTCGGATCGCCGGCGAGCAGCGCCTCTGCCATCGGCGCATGCTGTGCGACGATGGCGAGGAGGTCGTCACCAAGAAGCTGGTTGCTGATGGCGATGACCATCCGCACCTGGTTCTCGACCTGCACATACTGGTTCAGCAGCCGGGCATGGCGCGCCCTCTCGACGATGGCGCGGTGAAAGGCGAAGTCCCTGTCGTTGACGGCGTCGGTGTCGCCGCTCTCGGCGGCGGTGCGCAGATCGGCCATGGCCGCCGCAATGGCCTGCCGCCCCTCGTCGTCCGGATGCTGCGAGACCAGGCGCGCCGCCAGCCCCTCCAGACTGCCGCGCAGCGTCCAGAGCTCCCAGGCGTCCTCCGCCGTGATGCTCGCCACCTGCCAGCCGGTGTAGGGCACCTGGACGAGGATGCCCTCGGCGGCGAGCCGGTGCATGCCGGTGCGGGTCGTCGCGCGAGAAACGCCGAGTTGCCCGGCGAGGGCGGCCTCGGTCAGCCGCGCGCCCGGCGCCGCGCCGCCGGACAGGATGAAGCGACGCAGGTTGTCGACGGCCTGATGCTCGGCCGACTTCTTCTCGACGCGCACCAGGCCGGATTTCAGGGTCATCGGACGCTCCGCTCGCGTGCGCTCAGGCCGCCACCGTCCGCAGCACGGCGTCGAGTTCGGTCAGGAGCCGGTCGGCATGGCTCTTTGCAAACACCAGCGGCGGGCGGATCTTCAGCGTATTGGCGTGATAGCCGGTCGCCGAGATCAGCACGCGGCGCTCGCGCAAGCCATTGACCACGGCGAGCGCCGCCTCGCGGTTGGGTTCCTTGGTGGCGCGGTCGCGGACCATCTCGACGCCGATGTAGAGACCGGTTCCCCGCACGTCGCCAATGACCGCGTACTGCTTCGCCAGCGCCGCGAGACCGTCGCGCAGATGGCGACCGACTGCATCGGCATTGGCCATCAGGCCGTCCTCGCGGATGACGTCGAAGGTCGCCTGCGCCGCCGCCACCGCCACCGTGTTGCCGCCGAAGGTGTTGAAGTAGCGCATGTCCTGGCCGAAGCGCTGGATCACCTCGGGCGCCACCGCGATGCCGGCGACCGGGAAGCCGTTGCCCATCGGCTTGCCCATGGTGACGATGTCCGGGTCGATGCCGT
>CAZEZD010000476.1:0-2404 GCA_964516115.1 uncultured Hyphomicrobiales bacterium | reverse complement strand
ACGTGTTCTATCGCGACAACACGATGATGCTGCTCGCCGACGCCAAGAAGATGGTCGAGAGCATCGTCAAGGCGTTGGGGCACTGATCGGGGCCCTTCGGTTGAGCGCCGGCCGCATCGTGATCTAGGATCGGAGCGGGGCTTTCAGGCCCCGCTTCTTTTTTGGAGACACCATGCTGTTCATGGTCATCGAGCGTTTCGCGGGCTGCGATCCGGTGCCGGTCTATCGGTGGGTCCGCGACAAAGGACGTTCGCTGCCCGAAGGGCTCACCTATGTCGGCAGCTGGATCGAGCCGAATTTCGACCGCTGCTTCCAGCTGATGGCGTGCGACGACCTTCGCCTCCTGCAGGAATGGGTGCTCACGTGGCGCGGCTCGGGCGTCACCTTCGAGATCGTCCCTGTCGTGCCGAGCGATCAGACGCGCGCGGTGGTCGCTCCCTATCTCGACGGACCGGCGCCATGAGCGCGACGGTCCGCGCCTACGCGCCCGGCGACCGCGCCGCTGTCGTCGGCCTCGTCCACCAGCTCAACCTGTTCGAGGACGCCATCTCCGCCGATCGCGCGCGCGACGTGAAGGCGGCCGAGGCCTGCCTCGATTCCGACCTGGCGCGCATCGCCCGCGACGGCGGCGCCATCATGGTGGCGGTCGATGGCCGCGATGTCGTCGGCATGATGTGCTTCGTGCTGGAACAGCCGCAGCCCTATCTGAGGGCGGAGATCGCGCAGGTCGGCTGGGTGTCGGAACTCGTCATCGACGAGCGCTACCGGGGGCAGGGGATCGGCACGGCGCTACTGGCGGAGGCGGAACGGCTGGCGCGCTCGTTCGGCGTCAAGCGACTGATGATCGGCGCCATCGTCGGCAACCACATCGCGCGCAAGGCCTATGAGCGCTTCGGCTTCCGCCCGGCGGTGATGGAGCTGTCGAAGGACCTTGACTGACAGGCGTCAGTTGAACAGCCGGTAGCTCTGGCCGGCGCGGCCGCCGAGGCGGGCGAAGCCCTCGCGGGCGCCGGGGTGGTTTTCCTCCAGGCTGATCGCCTTGGTGTAGGAGCCGAGCGCGCGCTCGTTGTCGCCGGTGCGCTCCAGCGCCTGTCCGCGCGCGACCCACAGGCCGGGGTTGCGCTGATCGAACTGCACGGCTTCGTTGAAATCGTCGAGGGCGAGCTTGTTCTCGCCGATGGCGAGGTAGCTGAGGCCGCGGCCGTAGTAGGGCTCGGCATTGTTCGGGGCGAGGCCGAGGGCCGAGGTGAAGTCCTCGACCGCCTGGCGGTGGTTGCCCTGCGCCGCCCAGACCAGGGCGCGGTTGTGATAGGCCTGCGCGTTCGAGCCGTTGATCTGGATGGCGCGGTTGTAGTCGGCGAGTGCCTCGGTGTGCCGGTTCTGAATCCGGTGGACATTGCCACGGCCGATATAGGCGGCGGCATAGTTCGGATCAGCGGCGATCGCCCGGTTGTAGTCGGCGAGAGCCAGGTCGGCCCGGCCGCTCTGGCGGTGGACGAGGGCGCGGTTCGACAGCGCTTGGACATAGTTCGGATCGATCTGGATGGCGCGGGAGAAGTCCGCCAGCGCCTCGGCGCGCCGCCCCGTGCGGGCGAGAACCGTGCCGCGCATGTTGAAGGCCTGGGGGTCGTTCGGATTGCGCTGCACGACCTCGGTGAGAGAGGCGAGGTTTGCGGTCGAGCCGATATAGCTCGACTCCACGTCGTCACCGCCCGTCGCCGAACCGCCTGACGTCACACCGCCCGTCGAACTGCAGCCGGCAAGCGCCAGCGCTGTGGCGAGCAGGATCAGTGGCCGTGTCAGGCAGATCGTCGCGTGGGCCGAACGTGTCATGTCCCATCGTCCTGTCATCGGCCTGAAGCGCCATTGCGGCCCGGTCGGGCCATCCTGAAACGACTCGACCCGCGATGATGGTTCGTCGCGGGCCTGTCAAAAATACGGCAGAAGCCAGGAAACGTCGGTCAGCGCGCGCCGGCCGTACGCTCCTTCACCGGCTTGGCGGGGATGAGGCCCTCGCGCTGGGCCTTCTTGCGGGCGAGTTTGCGGGCGCGGCGCACGGCCTCGGCCCTCTCGCGAGCCTTCTTCTCCGAGGGCTTCTCGAAGTGGCCGCGCAGCTTCATCTCGCGGAAGATGCCTTCGCGCTGCATCTTCTTCTTGAGAGCTTTCAGAGCCTGGTCAACGTTGTTGTCGCGAACGAGAACCTGCACGCGGATGATCCTTCAAGCCATCTGGATTCGAGGTCGAGCAGAGCCCCACGGGAAATCCGTGCCGGAAGGCCATGCCCAAAGACGTGAGGCGCTTAGCAGGGACGGGTGTTTTTGTCCATGGCCTTGTTGGCTTTGTGACGAATTTTGAAGTCCTCGTTTGCGTCACGGCCCCGTCGCGGTTATATCGAAGGCGATTT
>CAZEZD010000475.1:0-2411 GCA_964516115.1 uncultured Hyphomicrobiales bacterium | reverse complement strand
TGAGGCTCGCGACTTCCGGCGCGTAGTGCGCCGCCGGCTTCACCCGCTCATCGACGGTCATGGTCTGCGAGCCGCCTGTGGTGATGTTGATGGCGACGTCGGAGCGCTGCTTGATCACCTGGAGGAAGGGGGCATAGGCCTCGATCGACTGGTCGGGGCGGCCGTCCTTGGGGTCGCGGGCGTGCAGGTGGACGATGGCGGCACCGGCCTCCGCCGCCGCAATGGCATTGTCGGCGATCTCCTGGGCCGTGATCGGCAGATGCTCCGACATGGTCGGCGTATGGATCGAGCCGGTGATGGCGCAGGTGATGATGACTTTCTTCGACTTCGCCATGGTGGGCTCCTTCGTCGCGCTGCGGGAGAGGTGAGGATCAGGCCGGCTTCTTCTTCGCGCCGCGCTTGTGCGCCTTCAAGGCCGCCAAACGGCCGTCGCGCCATTTCGACAGGCGGGCTATGCGTTCGGGCGACTGCTCGCCCGGCCACTCCGCCATGATCGCGGTCTCGTTGGCCTTGGTGAAGACCTTGCGGCCCGTGAGGTTCGTCAGGCTCGGGCCGTAGCGCCGGTTGTAGTCCGGAATGCCCTCCGGTGCGTTGAGTTCGATCGTCTCGAAGGGGCCCATGAAGGACCAGCGCAGGCCGAGCCCGTCCTTGATCGTCTTGTCGAGGTCTTCCGGCGAGACGACGCCGGAGCCAACGAGGTCGAAGGCTTCCGCCATCAGCACCGCCTGCAGACGGTTGAGGACGAACCCGTCGATTTCCTTCCTGACGGTGATCGGCACCTGGCCGACCTTCTCGTAGATGACGCGGGCCTTTTCCACCACCTTCGGGTCGGTCCATGGCGCCGGGCAGAGTTCGACGATGGGGACGAGGTGAGGCGGGTTCACCGGGTGGGCGACGAGCACGCGCGAGCGGTGCTTCAAGTCCTTGGCCCACAGGGACGAGAACATGAAGGAGGTGGAGGACACGACGATGGCGGACGGCGGCGCGAGCGCGTCGATCTCGGTATGGATCGCGATCTTGGCCTCGACCTTCTCCGGCCCGTTCTCCTGCACGAAGGCGCAGCCCTTCAGGGCTTCGGCCAGGGTCGCACAGGCGACGAGGTTCTTTGCCGAGCCCTTGGCGTCCTTGACCAGGTCGAGGTCTGCGAGCTCCTTCAGGTTCTTCGCGATATGCGCCTTGGCCGCCTCGGCGACGCCAGGCACCGGGTCGTACAGCGCCGTGATCCAGCCGTGACTGCAGAAGACGGTCGCCCAGGCCCGGCCGATCAGGCCCGATCCGACGATGGCAATTCTGGGCATGGGGTGCTTCCTTCCGGATTCGTGGGGTCAGGGCGCGGTCGCGAAGACCTTGGGACATCTTGGCGGCCGCGGCCCGTCACAGCCAGAGCACCTTGCGGCGGAGGTCCTGATCCTCGCGCAGGTCCTTCGACGCGCCGTGCCAGATGACGGCGCCGCGCTCCAGCGCCACGGTGCGGTCCGACAGTGCGAGGGCGAGGTCGAGGTGGTGGTCGACGATGATGATCGACACCTCGTGGCGCAGCTTGTCGAAGGCCTCGAACAGCTCCTCGGTGATGGCGGGCGACAGGCCCTCGAAGGGTTCGTCGAGCAACAGGAGCCGTGTGTCGCCGACGAGGGCGCGGGCGACCGCCACCATCTGCTGTTCGCCACCGGAGAGGAAATCGGCCGGCGTCGTCCACCGTTCCTTCAGCCGCGGGAAGAAGGCGAGCACGCGGTCCTCGTCCCAGTGCCGCCCGGCGCCCGTCAGGCGCTTCAGACGGCCGAGCATCAGGTTGTCCTTCACCGACATGCCGGCGAAGAGGCCGCGCCCCTGCGGCACATAGCCGACGCCGAGCCGGGCAACCTTGTCGGCGGGAAGCCCGGAGAGCGTCGCGCCCGCCAGTGTCACCGTGCCGGAGGCGGGCGGGGCGATGCCGGTGATGGTCTTCAGCACGGTCGACTTGCCGGCGCCGTTACGGCCGAGCAGGGCGATGATCTCGCCGGTCTTCACGTCGAAGGTGACGTCGTTGAGGATGTGACTCTTGCCGTAGAAGGTGTTGACCCTATCGAGGGTCAAAAGGGTCTCGCTGGTCGCAGCGGACGGGCGCTCCTTCGCCGCAACCGCATGGGAGCCCGAGCCGAGATAGACGGCCTGAACGCGCTCGGACGAGCGCGCCTCCTCGACCGTGCCGTCCACCAGCACCTCACCGTCGTTCATCACGGTCACGTGGTCGGCGAGCTGGAACACCCGGTCGATGTCATGTTCGACCAGCAGCACCGGAATGTCGCCCGAGATGGTCTTGATGATGTCGCCGACGCGCTTGCGCTCGGCGGCCGCGAGGCCCGCCAGCGGCTCGTCCAGCAGCAGGATGCGCGGCTGCGTCGCGAGCGCCAGGGCCATGTCGACGAGCCGCT
>CAZEZD010000474.1:0-2420 GCA_964516115.1 uncultured Hyphomicrobiales bacterium | reverse complement strand
GAAGGCCGACCGGGTCATCGTCACCGACGACAATCCGCGCTCCGAGGACCCGACCGCCATCAGGGCGCAGATCATGGCGGCCGCTCCTGGCGCCGAAGAGATCGGCGACCGGGCCGAGGCGATCCGCGCCGCCGTGCGGGATCTTGAGGCGGGCGATCTGCTGGTGATCGCCGGCAAGGGCCACGAGACCGGCCAGATCGTCGGCGCAACGACGCTGCCCTTCTCCGATCACGAGGTCGCCATGGCGGCGATCCGCGCCTTCTCGACCCTTCCGTCCGAACCTGCCTCGAAAGGGACTGCCGCATGAGCCAGCCGCCTCTCTGGACCACCGAAGCACTGGCGCGCGCCATGGGCGGCAGCCTCGTCGGCACGCCGGCACCGACCGTCACGGATATTTCCATCGACTCCCGCACGCTGCAGCCCGGCGAGGCCTACGTCGCCATCAAGGGCCATGCCCATGACGGCCACGCCTTCGTCCAGGCCGCCCTCGACAAGGGCGCCGCTGTGGCGGTCGTCTCGCAGGACTGGGCCCAGGCCGCGCCCGCCGGCGCCTACATCGTCGTCGCCGACCCGCTGAAGGCGCTGGAAAAGGCAGGCGCCGTCGCCCGCGCCCGGACCGCCGCGAAGATCCTCGCCGTCACCGGCTCCATCGGCAAGACCTCGACCAAGGAGACGCTCGCCCAGGTGCTGGCGCGCGAGGGCCGCACGCACGCGCCGCCGAAGAGCTTCAACAACCATATCGGCGTGCCGCTGACGCTCACCCGCATGCCGGCATCGAGCCAGTTCGGCGTCTTCGAGATCGGCATGAACCATGCCGGCGAGATCACCCCGCTGAGCCGCATGGTGAGGCCGGACATCGCCATCATCACCAATGTCGAGGCCGTCCATATCGAGAACCTCGGTTCCATCGAGGCCGTCGCCGATGCCAAGGCGGAAATCTTCGTCGGCGTCGAGCATGGCGGCGCTGCCGTGCTGCCCCGCGACAACCGCTTCTACGAGCGCCTCGCGCACGCCGCCCGCGCCGCGGGGATCGAGACCATCATCTCCTTCGGCGAGCACGAGGAGGCGGACGTGCGGCTGCTGCGGGTCGTCCTGTCCGCGGACTGCTCCACCGTCTCGGCGAGGATCATGGGAACGGACGTCACCTACAAGATCGGCGCGCCGGGCCGACATCTCGCCATCAACTCGTTGGCCGTGCTGGCGGCGGCCAAGCTCGCCGGGGCCGACCTTGCGGTCGCGGCGCTGGCTCTCGGCGAAACGAAGGCCGTGGCCGGCCGCGGCGAGCGCTCGCAGCGGCGGTTGCCGTCGGGATCGTTCACCCTGCTCGACGAGAGCTACAACGCCAATCCGGTGTCGCTGCGGGCGGCGCTGGCGGTGCTCGGATCGACGCCGAAGGGGCCCGAGGGCCGCCGCATCGCCGTGCTTGGCGACATGCTGGAACTCGGCGCAGAGGGGCCGGCGCTGCATGCCGCCGTTGCCGAACCGGTCGACAAGGCCGGCATCGACCTCGTTTTCTGCTCGGGGCCGCTGATGGACAATCTCTGGAAGGCCTTGCCACCGCATCGCCGCGGCGCCTATGCCGCCACCGCGGCCGAACTTGAGCACATGGTGATCCGCGCGCTGAAGGCGGGCGACATCGTCATGGTCAAGGGCTCGCGTGGCAGCCGCATGGCGCCTCTCGTGGAGACGCTGAAGGCGAGGTTCCCGGTGGTCCCCGCCGAGGACCAGCAGGGCGCCGCCTGAGGCGGGCGTCCCGCTCATCCGGCGCGCGGGCTTTGCGCCCGCCGCCGTCGCAGGCATATCGAGACAGACAAGAAAGCGCGCGGCGACGGTGATTCGGTCCGCCGGGGCTGCCAGGGACCGAAAGACGACAACAACGATGTTCGCCTTCCTTGCCGAATTTTCCGGTGTCTTCTCGCCGCTCAACGTCTTCCGCTACATCACGTTCCGCACCGGCGGCGCGATCTTCACGGCGCTGATCTTCGTCTTCCTGTTCGGTCCGGGCCTGATCCAACTCCTGCGCCTGAAACAGGGCAAGGGCCAGCCGATCCGCGCCGACGGCCCCGAATCGCACATGGCCAAGAAGGGCACGCCCACCATGGGCGGCCTGATGATCCTCTCCGGCCTCCTGGTGGCGACGCTGCTCTGGGCGAACCTGCGCAGCCCCTATGTCTGGATTCTGCTGTTCGTGCTGCTCGGCTTCGGCGCCATCGGCTTCTACGACGACTACCTCAAAGTGACGAAGCAGACCCACGCCGGCTTCTCCAGCAAGGCCCGCCTTGCGCTGGAATTCCTCATCGCCGGTCTCGCCGTCACCGCGGTGATGATGGTCACCCGCGAGCCGCTCAACACCTCGATCTTCTTTCCCTTCATCAAGGACCTGTCGATCAACATCGGCTACCTGATGATCCTGTTCGGCG
>CAZEZD010000473.1:0-2425 GCA_964516115.1 uncultured Hyphomicrobiales bacterium | reverse complement strand
GCCTCGCCAACGGCACCGACTACGGCCTCGTCGCCGGCGTCTGGAGCCGCGATGCCAAGCGCTCGATGCGGGTCGCCCGCGCCATGCGTTGCGGCCAGGTCTTCGTCAACGGCTACGGTGCCGGCGGCGGCATCGAGCTGCCCTTCGGCGGCGTCAAGAAATCCGGCCACGGCCGCGAGAAGGGCTTCGAGGCGCTCTACGAGTTCTCCGCCTCCAAGACCGTCGTCATCAACCACGGCTGAGTGCCGAACGCATTTTCAGGCGAAGTGGATACCGGTTCGCGTGACGAAAATGCGATGGAACTGAACCAACAAACATCCGCGCATCAGGGGGAAACAATGCGTCTCAAGGACAAGGTCGCCATCGTCACCGGCGGCGCACAGGGCTTCGGCCTCGGCATCGTCGAGACCTTCGCCAGGGAGGGCGCGAAGGTCGTCGTCCTCGACCTCAACGAGGAAGGCGCGAAGGCTGCCGCCAAGCCCTTCGGCCGCAAGGCCTTCGGCATGAAGTGCGACGTCTCCAAGGCCAAGGACGTGCAGCGCGCGGTGGCAAAGACCGTCGAGCGCTTCGGGACTGTCGACGTGCTCATCAACAACGCCGGCACTTCGCACCGCAACCGCCCGATGCTGGAGGTCGACGAGGAGACCTTCGACCGCGTCTTCGACGTCAACGTGAAGTCGATCTTCCACTTCGCCCACGCGGTCGTCCCGGTCATGCGGACGAACGGCGGCGGCGCCATCATCAATGTCGGCTCCACCGCCGGCATCCGGCCGCGCCCCGGCCTTGCCTGGTACAACGCCTCCAAAGGCGCGGTGAACCTGCTCACCAAGTCCATGGCCGTTGAACTCGCTCCCGACCGGATCCGCGTCTGCGCGCTCGCGCCCGTCGCGGGCGACACGCCGCTGCTGGGCACCTTCATGGGCGAGGACACCCCGGAGATGCGCAAGAAGTTCATCGCCTCCATTCCCATGGGTCGCCTCTCGACACCGAAGGACATCGCCGACGCGGCGCTGTTCCTGGCGGCCGATCCCGGCAATTTCCTCACCGGCGTGGTGCTGGAAGTGGATGGAGGGCGCTGCATATGACCGCCATCGCCCTCGCCTCCGCTTCCACCCTGCCGGCCGACGGCACCGCGGGCACGCTGGTCGGCCGCGTCTTCAGGCCGGACCTTGGCCCATCGGTCGTCGTCATCCGCACCGATGGCGTCTTCGACGTCACGGCGGCCTTCCCGACGACCTCCGACCTGTTCGACACCGCCGAGCCCGCAACCTCTCTCGCGGGTGTGAGGGGAGAGCATGTCGGCGACCTCGACGCGATCCTGGCCAATACCCCGCCGGATGGCCGTGACGCGTCAAGGCCCTTCTTCCTGTCCCCCATCGACCTGCAGGCAGTGAAGGCGGCCGGCGTCACCTTCGCCATCTCCATGGTCGAGCGGGTCATCGAGGAACAGGCCAAGGGCGTGCCGGAGCGCGCCGCCGCCATCCGCGGCGAGATCGGCGCCATCATCGGCGGCGAGCTGAAGGGCCTGAAGCCCGGCTCACCGGAGGCTGCCGCGCTGAAGAAGCACCTGCAGGAGCGGGGACTCTGGTCGCAGTACCTCGAGGTCGGCATCGGACCCGACGCCGAGATCTTCACCAAGGCGCCCGTCCTCTCCTCGGTGGGCACCGGGGCCGATGTCGGCATCCACCCGATCTCGACATGGAATAACCCGGAGCCCGAGGTGGTGCTGGTCATCTCCTCGGCTGGTCGCATCGTCGGGGCGACCCTCGGCAACGACGTCAACCTGCGGGACGTCGAAGGCCGCTCGGCCCTTCTGCTCGGCAAGGCCAAGGACAACAACGCCTCGGCCGCGCTCGGACCGTTCATGCGCCTCTTCGACGCGACCTTCGGCATAGACGCCGTCAGGAGCATGAAGGTGTCGCTGAAGGTGACCGGCGAGGACGGCTTCGTGCTCGACGGCAGGAGCGACATGGCGGCCATCTCCCGCGATGTCGAGGACCTCGCCCGTCAGGCGATCGGCCCGCACCACCAGTATCCGGACGGCCTCGTCCTCTATTGCGGCACGCTGTTCGCACCGATCCAGGACCGCGGCGACAAGGGCAAGGGCTTCACCCACAAGCTCGGCGACATCGTCACCATCGCCAGCGACAGCCTCGGAAGCCTGACGAACCGCGTCCGCCTGTCGACCGAATGCCCGCCATGGACGGAGGGAATCCGCGCCCTGATAGCGAGCCTCGCAGCGCGGCGCGGCTGACCACGTTCCGACACCCGCCGGGGCGGCAGCCGTGCCGCCCCGGTCGCTTCGGTCCGCTGACATCTGCCTGTGATCGGCGCGTCACGGGTCCTGGCTAGCCTCTCCCGGTACTCAAAGGAGGCTCCCATGACCTTTCGTGCCGGCGACATCGTCACCCTGAAATCGGGCGGA
>CAZEZD010000472.1:0-2428 GCA_964516115.1 uncultured Hyphomicrobiales bacterium | reverse complement strand
TCAGGTTGAAGGTCACGACGAGACAGGCGAAGACGAAGGTCACCGCCATGATGACAGGGGTATCGTTGGCGAGGATGGCGCTGATCAGCAGCGAGCCGATTCCGGGGATGCGGAAGATCTGCTCGGTGACGATGGCGCCGCCGAAGACGGTCGGCATCTGCAGCGCGACGAGCGTGACCACGGGGATCAGCGCGTTGCGCACCACGTGCTTGACGATGACGGTCTTCTCGCCGAGCCCCTTGGCGCGGGCCGTGGTGACGAAGTCGAGACGGATCACGTCGAGCACGGCCGAACGCACATAGCGGGTGTAGGACGCCGCCTGGAACAGGCCGAGCACCATGACCGGCATGATCGCCTGGCGGATCTGCTCCCAGTACCAGCGCCAGCCCGTCGCCGCGATATCGGTGCGGTAGACGAAGGGCAGCCAGTCCAGCCAGATCGAGAAGACCAGGATGAACAGGAGACCCGTGAAGAACGTCGGCAGCGAGAAGCCGATGAAGGCGAAGGTGTTGGCGATCTGGTCGAAGATCGAATAGGGCCGGGTCGCCGCATAGATGCCGACCGGCAGGGCGACAGCCAGCGCGAGGATCTGCGAGGAGCCGATGACGAAGATCGTCGCCGGCAGCCGCTGCATGATCAGGGTGTCGACATTGACGCGGCTGGCGAAGGAGAAGCCCCAGTCGCCCTGCATCATGGCCGAAAGCCAGCGGACGTAGCGGATATAGACCGGATCATCGATGCCGAACTTCTCCCGAAGTGCGAGACGCACCTCGGGAGGGATGTTCGGATTGGTGGCCATCTCCTCGAAGGGATCGCCGGGGGCCAGCGCCAGCACCGTGAAGAGCACGACGCTGATGCCAAGCAGGCTCGGAAGGGCGATCAGCAATCGCCGGACGAGATAAGTACCCATGGAGTCTGTGCCTGGTTCCTCTTGAGCGGGACCTGACGCCGGATGGCGTCAGGGCCGGAACCATGCGTTCAGCATCCACAGATCCAGATCCCAGCCGCTGGGCTGGACGACCAGGTTGTTGCTGGAGGCCGCCATGCGGGTGCGGGCCAGAACCGGAACGATGATGTTCTCGCCGCAGAAGATGTCGTTCATCCGGATGAACAACGCCGTCCGCTTGGCAGGATCGAGCGAGTTCTGCGCTTCCTTGAAGGCGTCATCAGCCTCCTTGCTGGAGAAGCGCGAGATGTTGCGACCCTGCCACTTGTTCTCCTTGTTGGCGATCTCCCACGAGACCAACTGCATCATGAACCGCTCGGGGTCCGGCTGCAGCATGGTCGTCGTGTACATCTGCATGTCGCAATAGAACTTCGAATAGGTATCCGGGTTCGCGACATCCGAGGAGAAGTAGACGGAGGCGGTCACCGACTTCAGTTCGATGTCGATGCCGGCGCGCTGGGCGGCCTGCTTGATGATCGCCTGGGTCTTCTGACGCGGCGCGTTGATGGACGTCTGGTAGACGAACTTCAGCTTCTTGCCGTCCTTGGCGCGGATGCCGTCGGCGCCGCGGACCCAGCCCGCATCGTCCAGGATCTTGTTGGCCTTCTCGATGCTGAATTCGTACTTCATGTTCGGCGAGACGTAACGGGGCGGAGCATTGACGAAATTGCCCGTCGCCTTGCCGCCGCGGCCGTAAATGAACTTCTGCACTGATTCACGGTCGATCAGCAGGTTGATCGCCTTGCGGACCGCCGGATCCGTCAGCGTCGGGTGCTTGGTCTTCACGCTCGAGCGCTCGCCGTCGACCTCGGTCCACGGATCGGTCGTGTTCAGCATGATGAACTCGATATTGCCGCTCGAGACGGGGACCGCCTTGCCGCGACCGCCGCGCTCCATGCGCAGGAGAATCTCATCCTCCACCTGCATGTTCCAAGCATAGTCATACTCGCCGGTCTGGATGACCGCACGCGCCGCCGACACCGCGTCGCCGCCACCTTTTACCTCGACACTGTCGAAGAAGGGCTGGCTGGCGATATGGTACTCGGGATTGCGCTCGCCGCGCAGAATGTCGCCCGGCTTGAAATCGATGAACTTGTAGGCGCTGGTGCCGACCGGCTTAAGGTTCGCCGGCGCGTCGCGGGAGGCGGCGCCCTTGTACTGCTCGAAGATGTGCTTCGGCAGGATCATGCCGGCGGCGCCGACGAAGGCGTCGGCCCAGAACGGGGTCGGCTTCTGGAAGGTGATCTTGATCGTCAGGTCGTTGACCTTTTCGACCTTGATATCCTTGTAGGTGCCGATGGTCGTGGCGGCGGTCGCCGAGTCGGCGGCATATTCCGCGGTGAACAGGCAGTCGTCGGCCGTGAACGGCTTGCCGTCGTGCCATTTCACGCCGGGCTTGAGCTTCCACGTGACGGAGAGGCCATCGGCCGAGACGCTGCCGTTCTCGCGGCTCGGAATCTCGGCGGCAAGGAACGGAATGAG
>CAZEZD010000471.1:0-2474 GCA_964516115.1 uncultured Hyphomicrobiales bacterium | reverse complement strand
CCATCGGCATCGTCCCGGTCATCATCCTGACGCGGATGATCGCGCGCGACACGCGCCTCGGCTCCCGGTCGGGCGGCTGAGGTTCAGCGCCGGTCGCGGAAGAAGTCGCGCAGGAGATCGGCGGCGGCCGTTTCGCTCAGGCCCCCATAGACCTCCGGCCGGTGATGGCAGGTGGGATCGGCATAGAGCCTGACACCGTTCTCGACCGCACCGCCCTTGATGTCCGCCGCACCGAAATAGAGACGGCGGATGCGGGCGAAGGAGATGGCCGCCGCGCACATCGGGCAGGGTTCGAGCGTGACGTAAAGGTCGCAACCCGGCAGCCGCTCCGAGCCGAGCTCCGCGCAGGCGGCGCGGATGGCGAGCATTTCGGCATGGGCGGTGGGATCGCGATCGGCGAGCGTCCGGTTGCCGGCGCGGGAGAGGATGACGCCGTCGCGGGCGACCACCGCGCCGACAGGAACCTCGCCGCGACCGGCCGCGGCGCGCGCCTCCTCGAGGGCGATCTGCATCGGCGCGGAGGCGGTCGCCGACAGCTGCGGATCAGCCTCTCTCGCCATTTCGTCCCGTTCGTGCTAAACGCCCGCATTCCTGCCGGGGTACCCGGCCGCGCACGCCGGACGGCGCCGCGACAACCCGATCTCACGAGAACCCCATGCCCCGCAAGCGCGACGATGAACGTCCGGCCCCCAGCCGGACGCGGAAAACCGATTCAACAGCTTCGCCGAAGACCGCCGAGACCAAGCCGGCCGCCGCGAAGAAGACCTCCACGGCCGCAGTGAATGCGCCGGAGACCCTGCCGGCTGTGACGGCCGCAGCCGCCAAGCCGAAGGCCGCGAAGACGACGAGCGCCAAGGCCGCAGCGACCAAGGTTGCGACGACCAAGGTCGCGAAGCCCGAGACCGCAACCGCCCCCAGGAAAGCCGCAAAGCCCAAGGCGACGAAGGCCGCAGAGGCCGTGACGGTCGCTGCCGCCAAGCCAACGAAGGCTCCGAAAGCCTCCAAGGCGGAGGCGGTTGCGCCGGCAATGCCGGTCGAGGCCGCTCCCGAGGCGCCGAAGGCCAAGGCAGCGACCAAGGCGTCCACGACCAGGGCGACGGCCACCAAGACGACGAAGGCCAAGGCGCTCAAGGCTGATGCGGTCCCGACCGAGACGGCCGAACTCGCAGCCGCGCCGGCTCCTGTCGTGGCCGAGGCCGTCGCCGAAAAGCCGGCCAAGGCCGGAAAGGCTGCCCGCAAGGGACGTGCCGCGGCAGAAGAGACCTACGACCCGATCGACGTGCCCGGCGACGTTCCCGCCTTCCTCGAGGATATCGACGAGGATCCGGTGGTGAAGGCCCTCGCCCGCGAGGCCGGCATCGAGAAGAAGAAGCCGTCTGCCGGTCGCTCGCGCGACGAGGAGCGGCCGCGCCGCACCGAGCGCGACGAGCGTCCGAAGCGCACCTTCGCCGAGGACCGCGGACAGCGTGACCGCAACACCGTGCCGCGCGAGCGCGACCGTTCGTTCGAGCCGGTCAATCGCGGCGATGAGCGTATCGCACGCGTCCTCGCACGTGCTGGCCTCTGTTCGCGCCGCGAGGCCGAGGAGTGGATCGAGGCGGGGCGCGTCAGCGTCAACGGCACTGTCCTGACCTCGCCCGCCATGAACGTCACCGAACGCGACGTGGTGCTGGTCGACGGCGAGAGGCTGCCCGAGCGCGAGCGCACGCGCCTCTGGCTCTACCACAAGCCGGCCGGCCTGGTGACCACCAACAGCGACCCGGAAGGCCGTCCGACCATCTTCGACCGCCTCACGGAGGACCTGCCGCGGGTCGTCACCGTCGGCCGCCTCGACATCAACACCGAGGGCCTTCTGCTGCTGACAAACGACGGGGGTCTCGCCCGCGTGCTCGCCCTGCCGGCCACCGGCTGGCTGCGCCGCTACCGCGTGCGCGCTCATGGCAGCGTGGATCAGGCCACGCTCGATCGCCTGCGCCAGGGCATCGAGGTGGATGGCATCGAGTACGGGCCGATCGAGGCCGAACTCGACCGCGTCCAGGGCGCCAACAGCTGGCTCACCCTGTCGCTGCGCGAAGGCAAGAACCGCGAGGTGAAGAACGTCCTGGGCGCCATCGGCCTCGACGTGAACCGCCTCATTCGCGTCTCCTTCGGCCCGTTCCAGCTCGGCGAGCTGCCGGAGGGCGAAGTCGACGAGATCCGGACGCGCGTGCTGCGCGACCAGCTCGGCGAGGAACTCTCTGAACTCGCCGGCGTCGAGTTCGACCGGCCGGTCTTCGAGAAGATCGGCGAGCGCGACGATCGTTCCGCCCGTAAGGCTCGTCCCGAGGGACGTCCCGAGCGCGGCGCCCGTCCGGCCCGCTCCGACGACCGCGGCGAGCGTCCCGCTCGGTCAGGCGGTCGTGACGAGCGCCCGAAGCGTTTCGGCGACCGCGACGAGCGTCCGGGCCGCTTCCCGCGCGATGAGGATCGCGGCA
>CAZEZD010000470.1:0-2476 GCA_964516115.1 uncultured Hyphomicrobiales bacterium | reverse complement strand
GTCCTCAGCCGCGGGTCCGCGTGTGGAATGGGCCGGCCACTACACGATCAGGGCGGCGAGTGCAAGGCGCGGCGAGGTCAGATCGCCATCCCCGCGACCACGGCCGGCAAATCCATTGGCCGCTCGCAGATCACGGTCGCGCCGGCCTGCGCCAGTTCCTCGACCCCGCCATAGCCCCAGGCGACGCCGACGGAGGCGATGCCATGGCGCTGGGCGGCGTGGATGTCATGCATCCTGTCGCCGATCATCACGGTGCGGGCGGGATGGATCCCCTGCTCGGCGATGATCTTGGCGATGATGTCGGCCTTGTCGTCGAGGCTGCCGTCCAGCGCCGCCCCATAGACCCGCTCGAAATGCGGAGCGTAGCCGAAGCGCTCGACGATCGGCACGGCATAGGGCTCGGGCTTGGCTGTGCAGACGAACATGCGGTCCTCCATCATGCCGTCGTAGAGCGTGAGGTCGTACATGCCGCCGGCGCGGTAGTGGACCCGGTAGCGCTCTACCGCGGCCTCAGCGTCGCTGCCCTCGCCCATGACCTTCGGAAAGGACAGCCGCAGGGCCGGCCCTATGATCCAGCCGAGCTCCTCGAAGGGTGGCGGCTCGTGACCGAGATCGATCAGAGCCTTGCGGAACGACCCGATAATTCCGGGCGCGGGATCGGTGAGGGTTCCGTCGAGATCGAAAAGCACTGTTCGGGACATCCGCCCCGTTTAGGGGAGCCGGCGGCGAAGGTCCATCGCCGGAGACGCAGGGGCCGCCGCCGTCATTGCACCGTGACAGAACGCGGCGAAGCCGGCAGAAGGGCGCCATCCCGGCGAAGCGGAGGACCCATGGCCAGCGTCGTTTCCGTCAGTCTCGATCGCCGCCACCGCTTCTCCAAGGAGCGAACGGACACCATCAGGCTCATCGCCGGCGAGGGCGTGGCGGGCGACGCCCATTGCGGCGTCACGGTGAAACACCGGTCACGGGCCCGCTTCGATCCGACGCAGCCGAACCTGCGGCAGGTCCATCTGATTCACGAGGAGCTGTTCGTCGAGCTGTCAGCCAAGGGCTTCAATGTCGCGCCGGCCGATCTCGGCGAAAACATCACGACCCGTGGACTGAACCTGCTCGCCCTGCCGACGGGAACTCACCTCGCCATCAATGGTGCGGTCATCGAGATCACGGGGCTGCGCAACCCCTGTATCCAGATGGACCGGTTCAAGGACGGGCTGATGCAGGCGGTCCTCGACCGCGATTCGGATGGAAAGCTCGTCCGCAAGGCCGGAATCATGGGCATCGTCATCGCCGGTGGCCGCGTGACCGTGGGTGACCCCATCGCGGTCACCCTGCCCCCCGAACCCCATCGTCCGCTCGAAAAGGTCTGACCTCCCGAAAGCACGCGATCAGCTCTCGCCGCCGTCCTCCGGCAGATCTTCGCCCTCGACCGCCTCGTCATCCTCTCCCTCGTCGGAGATATGCTCGACGGAGACGACCTTCTCGGTCTCGTAGGTGTCGAAGACGATGACGCCCTGCGTGCCGCGCCCGGCGACGCGGATGCCTGCCACGGGGCAGCGGATGAGCTGGCCGCCGTCTGTAACCAGCATGATCTGGTCACGATCCTCGACGGGGAACGAGGCCACCAGGCGCCCGTTTCGCTCGTTCACCGCCATGGCGACGATGCCTTTGCCGCCGCGGCCGGTGATGCGGTACTCGAAGGACGAGGTGCGCTTGCCGTAGCCGTTCTCCGAGATGGTCAGCACGACCTGCTCGGCCGCCGACATCTCCGCGTAGCGTTCGGCGGGCAGTTCGCCGTTGCCTGCCGCCTCCTCGTCGTCGCCGACCTCCTCTCCCGTGCTCGCCTCGCCGGCAATGGCGCGGCGCATCTTCAGGTAGGCGGAACGCTCTTCCGACACCGCCTCGAAGTGGCGCAGGATGGCCATGGAGATGATGCGGTCATCCTCGGCCAGCGTGATGCCCCGAACGCCCATGGAGTCGCGGCCCTTGAAGACACGCACGTCGGGAACGGGGAAGCGGATGCACTGCCCGAGCGCGGTGGTGAGCAGCACGTCGTCGCCCTCGGTGCAGACGGCGACGCCGACGATCCCTTCGCCCTCGTCCAGCTTCATGGCGATCTTGCCGCCGCGGTTCACCTGGACGAAATCGGAAAGCTTGTTGCGCCTCACCGTGCCGCGGGTCGTGGCGAACATGGCGTCGAGATCGCCCCAGGTCGTCTCGTCTTCCGGCAGCGGCAGGATGGTGGTGATGCGCTCGTCCTGCTCGAGCGGGAGGATGTTGACGAAGGCCTTGCCGCGCGCCTGCGGGGCCGCCAGCGGCAGGCGCCAGACCTTCATCTTGTAGACCTGCCCCTTCGAGGAGAAGAACAGGATCGGCGTGTGCGTGTTGGCGACGAAGAGGCGGGTGACGAAATCCTCGTCCCTGGTCTGCATGCCGGAGCGGCCCTTGCCGCCGCGGCGCTGCGCCCGGTAGGTCGAGA
>CAZEZD010000469.1:0-2478 GCA_964516115.1 uncultured Hyphomicrobiales bacterium | reverse complement strand
AGCAGCCGCTGGTCCTCGTCGGCCGCGACACGCAGTACGACATCAACGTCACGGTCGCCGGCGGCGGGCTTTCGGGCCAGGCCGGCGCAGTGCGCCACGGCATTTCCAAGGCTCTGACCTACTACGAGCCGGATCTGCGCGGCACGCTGAAGAAGGGTGGCTTCCTCACCCGCGACAGCCGCGTGGTCGAGCGCAAGAAGTACGGCAAGGCAAAGGCCCGCCGGTCCTTCCAGTTCTCGAAGCGCTGATCCGTTTCACATCGGTCGACATGGAAAAGCCGGGCCTTGCGCCCGGCTTTTTCGTTGGCTGAAGCGGACGATCTGGCGAAGGTCACTCCTTTTCCACGAGCTTGTCGTGGGCCGGCGCCGTGGTGCCGTCCTCGGTGGCGGTGAAATGCGCCTCGCGCAGGCCCTTTGCGCCTTTGCCGTCCTGCTTCGGCGAATCGTCGGCCTTCGCACTCTCGCTACCCTTGTTGATCCAGTGCTGGCTGACGATGGTAGTGCCGGGCTCGTTGGTCGTCGTCTCTTCGGTCCGGGTGCGGGTCACCTTTTCGGCCATGATCGCGTCTCCTTCGGGGGTTGCCTACCAGAACTGGCGGGAAGGCACGTCGGTTCCCCCAGCGGCTCAACTGACCGGCGTGGCGATCCACCAGGTATTGCCGCAGGCATCGCGGAAGCCGCCGCGCCGGTCGCCATCGCCCTTCTCCGACGGCGGCTCAACCGGCGATGCACCCAGGGAAAGCGCCTTTGCGTAGGTCGCATCGACATCCGCGACATAGACGTGCAGCCAGATGGGGAAGGCCGGATAGTCGGCCGTCGCCTCGGCCACCATGAGGCTGCTCTCGCCGATCAGGAGCGAGGCATGCATGAGACTGCCGTCGTCGCGGTCGAGGCTCATGATCGTGCGCGCCCCGAAAGCGGCTGCGAGGAAGCCGACGAGGTCGCGGGCACCCTTCGCCATGACGTAGGGCGAGAGGGTGGAATGGTCAGCTGGGACATGATCGGGACGTGTCATCGGCTCCTCCTGGCGTGGAAATGCGGGACCTCCGCGCCGGTTCCTTGCCCGCCGCGCGATGGCCGTCTACGCAGTCTCGATCACGGAGAAGCCCGATCATGGCCATAGACGTCTCGCCCGTTGCGCAGGCCCTGCGCGATGCCGCCTACAACAACGGCCAGGCCGTGCCGACCTGGGTCGAAAAGTTCGCGGGATGGACAGCCGAATCCGCCGCGATCCGCGCGCGGTTCAGTTCGACCATGGATCTGCCCTACGGCCGGGGTGAGCGGCAGAAGATCGACCTCTATCCCGGGCGTGACGCCGGCGCGCCATGCCTCGTCTATTTCCATGGCGGCTACTGGATGCGCAATTCGCGCGAGATGTTCGCCGTCCTCGGGGAGGGCGTCGCGGCCCACGGCTGGTCGGTCGCCATGCCCGGCTATACGCTGGCGCCTGATGCGACGCTGGCCGAGATCGTCGCCGAATGCAGCGCCGCCCTCGACTGGCTCGCGGCCAACGGCGCCGCGCACGGCGTCAAGGGTCCGCTGATCGTCTCGGGCTGGTCGGCCGGCGGGCATCTCGCCGCCATGGCGCTGAGCCACGAGGCGGTGACGGCCGGCCTCGCCATCTCCGGCATCTTCGAGCTCGCCCCTCTCGCCGACACCTATCTGAATGAAAAGCTGACGCTCTCGCCTGCCGAGATCGCCGACCTGTCGCCGATGCGCCGTCCGCCGGTGATGAAGCCGCTCGCCATCACCTATGGCGAGGAGGAACTGCCGGCGCTGGTCGCCAATTCCCACGCTTTCCACGCCGCAAGGCGGCGGGCCGGCGCGCCCGGACCGCTGATCCCCGTCGCCGGCGCCGAGCATTTCTCCATTCTCGACACGATGCGCAGTCCCGAGGGCGCCCTGACGCGGGCGCTCCTCGACATCGCCCGCTAGCTGCCGATCCGCCCGCCACCCTTGCGGGTGATGGCGACGACCGCGGGACGCGGTGGCATGCCCGGCGCGAAATCCGGCCAACGCGTCAGCGGCTGCTCGAAGGTCGAGCCGCGCCCCTCGCCGGGATGCTGAATGGCGACGAAGAAGGTCTCGCCGTCCGGTGTGAATTCCGGGCCGCAGAGTTCGGCGCCAAAGGGGCACTTGAAGAACAGCTTGGAGGTGCCGCGCGCCTCGCCCTCCGTCTCGATCGCCCAGACGCCGTCGTTGCGGCCCGTCACGGCGGGGCTGTTGCCGTCGGTGGTGATCCACAGCCGCCCGTCGGCGTCGATGGCGCAATTGTCCGGCATGGCGAACCAGCCGTCCTGCGAAGTCCGGCTGTTGAAGGTGGCGCCCACCGCCGCCACGGCGGGGTCGCCGCAGCGCACGAGGATGTCCCAGGTGAAGCGCGGCGCGGCATGGTCGCGCCCGTCGGGCAGCATCTCGATGATGTGGCCGAAGCGGTTGTCGGCGCGCGGATTGGCCGGGTCGACCTCGTCCTCCTTGC
>CAZEZD010000468.1:0-2489 GCA_964516115.1 uncultured Hyphomicrobiales bacterium | reverse complement strand
CGGCCGCATCGTGCGCGAGCGCCTGCCGCAGCACAGCGCGCTTCTGTCCAACATCGCCCATGCGGCGTCGCACGTGGTCGAGATGGATCTCGCCGACGAGATTCTGGCCTCGCTCGAACCGCTTGAGGAGACCATCACCAGGGCCGGCCTCTCGCCGTTCATGGTGCTCGCCATGACCGACGATCCGGCCATCCAGCGCATCGCCTCTGAGCGGCGCGGACGCACCCTGCCGGGGCCGAGCGAGCCGCTGGCCGTGCCGCTGCCCTTGCCGCCGGAGCGGGGCGAGCGGCTGCGTGTCGGCTACTACTCCAACGACTTCCACAACCACGCGACGCTGAAGCTGCTGACGGAGGCGCTCGAGAGCACCGATCGCAGCCGCTTCGAGGTCGTCGCCTATTCCTACGACGCCTTTGCCGAGGACGCCGAGCGTGTTCGCCTCAAGGCTGCCGTCGACCGCTTCGCCGATGTGACCATGCTCACGGAGACGGAAACCGCCAGCCTCGTCCGGAGCGACGGCATCCACGTGCTCGTCGACCTCAAGGGCTATACGGGCGGCTCCCGGCTCAGCCTCCTCAAGTACCGGGCGGCCCCCATCCAGGTGAACTGGCTGGGCTATCCCGGCACCTACGGCCTCGCGGAGGCCGACTACATCATCGCCGACCCCTTCATCATCCCCGAGGGAGCCGAGGCCGGCTACTCGGAGGCCGTGGCGAGGCTGCCGGATTCCTACCAGCCGAACCGGCGCAATCGCGACGTCGTAGAGCCGCCGACCCGCGAGATGGTGGGGCTGCCGGAGACGGGTTTCGTCTTCGCGTCCTTCAACCATGTCTACAAGGTTGGTGGCACGCTGTTCGCCGCCTGGATGGACATCCTCAAGGCGGTTCCCGGCTCGGTGCTCTGGCTCCTGTCGAAGGATCCCTCGATCGGCGAGCGCCTGAGGGCGCGGGCCGAGGCTCATGGGGTCGACCCGTCGCGGCTCGTCTTCGGCCCGGTGATGGACAATGCCTATCACCTCGCGCGCTACAACCTTGTCGACCTCGCCCTCGACACCTATCCGGTCGGCTCGCACACGACGGCGAGCGACGCGCTCTGGATGGGTGCGCCGCTGCTGGCGCTGTCCGGCCGCAGCTTCGTCTCGCGGGTCTCGGGCAGCATCCTCAGGGCGGCGGGCATGGAGCAGCTCATCGCCGCCAGCTTCGACGAGTACAAGGCCAAGGCCATCGCCATCGGCAACGATCCTGGAACGGCGGCGGGGCTGCGCGAGACGCTGCTGCGCAACCGCGAGAG
The DNA here is from genome assembly GCA_964516115.1 of uncultured Hyphomicrobiales bacterium. Lineage (GTDB taxonomy): Bacteria > Pseudomonadota > Alphaproteobacteria > Rhizobiales > Phreatobacteraceae > Phreatobacter. Next base: position 1,202 of record CAZEZD010000468.1, on the reverse strand, counting down.
CGTTCCCCTGTTCGATCCGGCCCGGTTCGCCGAGCATCTCGGCCGTGCCTACGAGACGATGGTCGACATCTGGCGTCGCGGCGAGGCGCCGCACGGCTTCGACGTGCCCTCGGTCGACGCGCAGTCGGTGCGCTCAGTGGAAGTCGCGTGACTTCGGCAGGATCCTGACGTCGCGCGGGTGGCGGCCGCCTGTCCGCGGATATTGCGGCCGGGCGACCTCGTCCGCGCGGGCCAGCGTCGCCCGCATGGAATCCTCCGAGAGGAGCTGCAGGTCGGCCGTGCGGTCGGCGATGTCCTCGGCCATCAGATGGACGACGCCCTCGGGGCTCTTCTGGATGATGCCGTCGACGACCAGCAGCCGCGCCCCCATGATCGCCCGGCGGAAGCGCTCCATGCGGCGGGCCCAGAGCACGACATTGGTGATGCCGGTCTCGTCTTCCAGGGTGATGAAGATGGCGGTGCCCTTGCCCGGCCGCTGCCGGACGAGGACGACGCCGGCGACGCGGCCGCGCTGGTGGTTCCGCCCGGCTGATATCTCGGCGCAGGTGGCGATGCCCTCGGCGCGGAACCGGTCGCGCAGGAAATCCATGGGGTGGGCTTTCAGCGACAGGCGCACCGTCTGGTAGTCGGCGACGACGTGCTCGGAGAGCGGCATGGCGGGAAGCCGGGCCTCCGCTTCCGCACCCAGTTCGCGGGCGTCGGCTGCGGCGAAGAGCGGCAGTGGCCGGTCGTCGGGCAGCCGCCGAACGGCCCAGAGCGCCTCGCGCCGGTCGAGGCCGATGGAGCGGAAGGCGTCCGCGTCGGCGAGGATGTGCAGCGCGCGGGCGGGCAGGGCGCAGCGCCGTGCGACATCTTCGATGTCGGTGAAGGGGCGCCCACGGGCCGCGACGAGGCGCTCCGCCCAGGCCCCGTGGAAGCCGTCGAGCTGGCGGAAACCGAGCCGGAGGGCCAGTGGTGCCGCCGTCGTGTCCCGTTCGAGGCCATTGTCCCAGCCGCTTTCATTGACGTCGATGGCGCGAACCTCGACGCCGTGGTCGCGCGCGTCCCTGACGATCTGGGCCGGTGCGTAGAATCCCATCGGCTGGGAGTTGAGCAGGGCGCAGGCGAAGATCGCGGGATGGTGGCATTTGATCCAGGAGGAGATGTAGACGAGCTTGGCGAAGGAGGCGGCGTGGCTCTCGGGAAAGCCGTAGCTGCCGAAG
>CAZEZD010000467.1:0-2489 GCA_964516115.1 uncultured Hyphomicrobiales bacterium | reverse complement strand
CCTCATATATGCGCTTGCCGTCGGCCTCCAACCAGCCATCGGCGATTCCGAGCACGAGCCTGGACTTGAAGATGCGCTTGAAGTCGACGCCATAGACCACCTTCTTCGTGGTCGGCAGCACCTGCTCGGAGAACTTGACTTCACCGACGCCGAGCGCCCGGCCGCGCCCCGGAAGGCCGAGCCAGCCGAGATGGAAGCCGGTCAGTTGCCACAGCGCGTCGAGGCCGAGGCAGCCCGGCATGACCGGGTCGCCCTTGAAATGGCAAGGGAAGAACCAGAGATCGGGCTTGATGTCGAATTCGGCGACCACGTGACCCTTGTTGTGCGCGCCGCCATCCTCGCCGATCGAGGTAATGCGGTCGAACATCAGCATGGGCGGCAGGGGCAGCTGCGCATTGCCGGGACCGAACAGCTCGCCGCGCCCGCAGGCGAGCAATTCCTCGTAGGTGAAACTCGACTTGCGCTCGCTCATGCCTGAAGGGTCCGCCTCTGGTCTGCCGGATTCCCGGCCACGATCGGGCTGCTCTCTAACACAGGGGTCCCGGAGGGGCAAAAGGCCGGCCGGCGAATTGCGATGACGGTGGAGAACCCCTGCCGTCAGCGCTGGCCCGGATCGCGCGGAACGGCGCGGCTATTGCGAATGCCTTGCAGATGAACCCGCTTCTACCTAGAATAACGGGATGACCGTTCGTACTCTCATCGACCTGACCTATCAGGATTCTGCGCCGCCGGGCGACAGCAAGCTGTCGACCCACGATCGCGTCAGCCTGCTGCAGAAGACGGGCTGTCCGATCCACGACGTCCGCAGCATGTTGCGCGAGGTCGGCCTCCGGCCGACGCGCCAGCGCATGGCGCTCGGCTGGATCCTGTTCGCCAAGGGCGACCGGCACGTCACCGCCGAGATGCTCTATGACGAGGCGACCAAGGCGCGCGTGCCGGTGTCGCTGGCCACCGTCTACAACACCCTGCACCAGTTTACCGAGGCGGGCCTGCTGCGTGAGATCGCGGTGGACGGCTCGAAGGCTTATTTCGACACCAACCTCTCCGATCACCACCACTTCATCGTCGAAGGCGAGACCACGGTGTTCGATATTCCCGGTCCCCACGTGGCCGTGGACAAGCTCCCCGCCGCCCCAGAGGGCTATGAGGTGGCGCGCGTGGACGTCGTGGTGCGCCTGCGCCGCAAGGACGGCCGCTGACGCTGCTTGCGGCAATGACTCGGCGAATCTGGCCACGGCCGTTGCGGCGCGTGGCCTTTTTCATGCCGGGCTGACGCGGGTAGCCCCTCAGGCGTCGGCGGCGATCGCCGCCGCCCCGACCGACAGCGGCACCGTCGCCGCGAGATAGCCGGCGGCCTTGGCCAGCACGGCCGCGATGATGACCGGCCCGACCTCGGCCACGCCGGACAGTCGGGTGCCGAGAAAAACCGTCACCGTGCCGGCGAGGATTGCCGTGCAAACGATCCCGGTCGTGCGCTCCGAGCGACGGAACAGATGGCGCGCCGCGGCCGCGAACCCGACCGACTGGCCGAAGGTCGAGGCTGAGAGGGCGGTGCCGCCGGCGAGCAGCACAATCATCAACGACAGGGCCGCGAGCGTCACGATCGCCCGAAGCAGTATCGAAGGCCATCGCGCCGCAGCGGCCGGCTGGGTCCCGAGGATGGCGAGATCGAGAGCGCCGACGAGCGCCAGGGCGGCGACCAGACAGATGACGGCGATCGTCGCGCTTTCCAGCGAGATCCGCCCGGCCATGGCGAAAAGATGCCGGACGGGCCCGGGTTCGACGCCGCTGCGCCGGGCGAGGCGGAGGGTCGCGACATGCGCGCCCAGCAGCACGGCAAGGTGCAGGCTGGCGAGCAGCAGCAGAACCAGAGGAAGCTTCCAGCCGAGGCTGAGCCGCAGCCGCACCGCCGCCTCCGTGATCGCCCCGGCGGCAAGGGCATAGGGCAGCACGTGCAGCACGATGCGCCAGCCCGCATCCCCCAGAAGCTGAAGGAAGCGGGCCGCGAAGGCCTGCGGTCGTGGAGAGGTCCCGGTCACGCGATCATCATGAACGGGACCATCGCCACAGGCGAGCCGATCAGATCACCACCTCGATGAGGAACGGTCCCTTGCGCTTGTTGGCGCTGGCAAAGGCATCGGCAAAGGCCTCGGCGATCTCGACGCGGGTCGCCTCGACGCCCATGCCGCCGGCAAGCTTCACCCAGTCGAGGTTCGGATCGCCGAGAGACAGCATGTCGTGCGCCTTCCGGCCCGGATTTTCCGCACCGACATTGGCGAGTTCGCCCTTGAGGATCGCGTAGGAGCGGTTCGCCCAGATGCAGACCGTGACGTCGAGGCGCTCGCGCGCCATGGTCCACAGGGCCTGCAGCGAATACATGCCCGAGCCGTCAGCCTGAAGGGCGATCACCTTGCGGTCGGGGCAGGCCACGGCCGCGCCAACGGCGAGCGGCAGGCCCTCGCCGATGGCGCCGCCGGTCAGCGACAGCC
>CAZEZD010000466.1:710-2507 GCA_964516115.1 uncultured Hyphomicrobiales bacterium | reverse complement strand
CCGGCCAGTCGCGGTTGGAGAAGAACTCGGTCCACAGCGTCTTGCCGATCATCAGCGTGTCGGAACCGCCGAGCAGGTCGGGGATCACCACCTCGCCGGTGATCGGGATGAAGCAGAGGAAGCATCCCGCGGCGATGCCGGGCAGGGACAGCGGCACGGTGATGCGCCAGAAGGCCTTCCACGGCGGGCACCCCAGGTCGTTCGCCGCCTCGATCAGCGTCCGGTCCATGCGCTCCAGCGTCGCGTAGAGCGGCAGCACCATGAAGGGCAGGTAGGAATAGACGACGCCGATCAGCACCGCCGTCTCGGTGTTGGCGATCTGGAGGGGCGCGCCGATCAGCCCGAGGCCGAGGAGCAGCTCGTTGAGCAGGCCTTCGGGCTTCAGGATGCCGATCCACGCGTAAACGCGGATGAGAAAACTCGTCCAGAACGGCAGGATCACCGCCATGACGAGGATCGGCCGCCAGCTTGTCCGCGCGCGCGCCATGGCATGGGCCATGGGATAGCCGATGACGAGCAGGATCGCCGTGCCCGTCGCGGCGATACGCATCGAGGATAGGAAGGCGTCGATGTAGAGCCGGTCGCCGAAGATCACCGCGTAGTTGTCGAGCGAGAGCTCGCGCGCCTTGGCAAGCCAGCCGGCCGGGCCGTCGTCGAGGCCGAAGGTCGGCGTGTAGGGAGGGATGGCGGTCGCCACCTGCGACAACGACATTTTCGCGACGATGCCGAAGGGCACCAGGAAGAACACCGCCAGCCACAGATAGGGCACGAGAATGATGGTGCGGCGGGTGGCGCGCTCGCTCATGTCACCGCACCAGCAGCAGCAGCGACTCCGGCGCCACCGCCAGCTTCACCGCATCGTCCCAGGTGATCGGCCTCTCGACCACGCGCGAGGCATTGGCCACCGCCGCCTTCAGCCTGAGGCCACCCGCCGCGACGTGGTAGGTCGTCCAGTCGCCGAGATAGCCGATGTCGTGGACCGTTCCGGGGATGACGGCGCGGCCGTTGCTGATCGCCTCCTCCGCCCGCACGATGCGCGTCTTCTCCGGTCGCCAGGCCACCGCAACCGTCTGCCCGATCGCCACGGCTTCAGAGGCATCGGCAACGGTCAGGTCGCCGACGGTGGTCGCGACCGTCACGCGGCGGCCCTCGACGGAGCAAACCGCGCCCTCCACGAGGTTGATGTCGCCGATGAAGTCGGCGACATAGCGCGTCGCCGGCGCCTCGTAGATGGCCGGCGGCGTGCCAACCTGCGCGATCCGCCCCTTGTCCATGACGGCGATGCGCGTCGCCATGGTCATCGCCTCGTCCTGGTCGTGGGTGACGATGATGAAGGTGAGGCCGAGCCGCTCCTGCAGGGCGACGAGCTCGAACTGCGTCTCCTCGCGCAGCTTGCGGTCGAGCGCACCCAGCGGCTCGTCGAGCAGCAGCACCTTGGGTCGCTTGACGAGGGCGCGGGCGAGCGCCACGCGCTGCCGCTGGCCGCCGGAGAGCTGGTGCGGCTTGCGGGCAGCGAGGCCCTCGAGCTTCACCATGCGCAGCGCCTCGGCCACCCGCGCCCCGATCTCGTCGCGCGGCCGGGCTTCCATCTCGAGCCCGAAGGCGATGTTCTTCTCCACGCTCATGTGGGGGAAGAGCGCATAGGACTGGAACATCATGTTGGTGGGACGCAGGTGCGGCGGCACGCCGGCGAGATCCTCGCCCGCCAGCAGCACGCGGCCCTCGCTCGGGATCTCGAAGCCGGCGAGCAGGCGCATCAGCGTGGACTTGCCGCAACCCGACGGCCCCAGCAGCGCG
>CAZEZD010000466.1:0-700 GCA_964516115.1 uncultured Hyphomicrobiales bacterium | reverse complement strand
GGTCACGCGGTCGAAGACGACGAGCGGCGTCGCGGCCGGGTCGTCCCACGGCGCGAAGCTGGAGCGCACCGCTCCGAGAGACGAGGCGTTGCGCGCCGGGCGGTCGGGAGGCTCCACGATGGCCCCTAGCGGCCGGTCTTCGCCCGCGTCCAGGCGCGGGTGATGACGCGCTGCAGGCGCGCATCCGGACTGGTCACGGTGAAGAGCCGCGCCATGACCTCGTCCGGCGGATAGACGGACGGGTTGTCACGCACGGCGGGCGCGATCAGCGGCTTCGCCGCGAGATTGCCGCTCGCATAGGAGACGAAGCTCGCGACCTTCGCGATCACCTCGGGCCGGTTGAGGTAGTTGATGAAGACGTGGGCGAGGTCGGCGTTCGGCGCGTCGGCGGGGATCGCCATCTGGTCGAACCACATCTGCGCGCCCTCCTTCGGGATGACGTACTGCACGTCGACGCCGTTGCCGGCTTCCTTCGCCCGCTTCTGCGCCTGGAAGATGTCGCCGGAGTAGCCGACCGCGAGGCAGATGTCGCCGTTGGCTAGAGCCGAGATGTATTCCGACGAGTGGAACTTGGTGACGAGCGTGCGCAGCTTCTGCACATGCGCGGCGGCGGCCTCCCAGTCCTCGGCGCGCTTGGAATTGGGGTCGCGGCCGAGATAGCGCATCACCGAGGGCAGGAAGTCCTCGGCCGTGTCGAGGA
>CAZEZD010000465.1:0-2508 GCA_964516115.1 uncultured Hyphomicrobiales bacterium | reverse complement strand
GCCCAGGCGATCGACAGGCCGTCGAAGGTCGCCGTGCCGCGGCCGATCTCGTCGAGGATGACCAGTGCGCGCGGCCCCGACTGGTTGAGGATCGCCGCCGTCTCGACCATCTCGACCATGAAGGTGGACCGGCCGCGGGCGAGGTCATCCGCAGCGCCGACCCGCGAGAACAGCCGGTCGACGATGCCGATATGGGCGGCGGCGGCCGGTACGAAGGCCCCCGACTGGGCGAGGACGGCGACGAGCGCGTTCTGCCGGAGGAAGGTCGACTTGCCGGCCATGTTGGGACCGGTGACGAGCCAGATGCGGCCGCGCGGATCCGTGCCCTTGCCGTCCGAGCCCGACAGGTCGCAATCATTGGCGACGAAGGGCGCGCGGCCGCGGATCGCCTGTTCCACGACGGGATGGCGCGCCTGCCGGATGGCGAAGGCGAGCGAAGTGTCGACCAGCGGCCGGCAATAGGCCTCCTCCGCCGCAAGGGTGGCGTTGGAAGCCGCGACGTCGAGCACGGCGACCGCATGGGCCGCGGTGCGGATGTCCTCCGCCCGCTCCAGAACCCGGCGGGTCAGGTCGGCGAAGACTTCCAGTTCCAGACCCAGCGCCCGGTCGGCGGCGCCAGCGATCTTCGCCTCGAGCTGGCCGAGCTCGGTGGTCGAGAAGCGCATGGCCCCGGCCATGGTCTGGCGGTGGATGAAGGTCTCGTTCAGGGGCGCCTTCAGGAAGGTCTCGCCATGCTGCTGCGCCACTTCGACGAAATAGCCGAGCACGTTGTTGTGCTTGACCTTCAGCGCCCGGATGCCGGTCTCCTCTGCATAACGGGTCTGGAGCGATGCGATGACGCGGCGGCTCTCGTCGCGCAAGGCCCGCGTCTCGTCGAGGCTTGCGAGGAAGCCGGAGCGCACGAAGCCGCCGTCGCGCTTCATCAGCGGCAGGTCGTCGGCGAGCGCCGCGGCGAGATGAGCCGGCAGCGCATCATCCGGACAGGAGAGCCCGACGGCGGCATCGGCGAGTTCGCCTGAGCCGAGGTCGCCGATGAGGGCCGCAAGACTCGCCGCTGCGACGAGGCCCTGGCCGATGGCCGCGAGATCGCGCGGCCCGCCGCGATCCATGGCGATGCGGGTGAGCGCCCGCGCCATGTCGGGCGCGTTCTGCAGCCGCGACCGCACCTCGGCCCGCAACGCCGGCGCCTCGACCAGCGCCTCGACCGCATCGAGCCTGACGGAGACCGCCGCCGGATCGGTCAGCGGGCTGGCGAGCCGCGCCGCCAGCAGGCGTGCGCCGGCCGCCGTCACCGTGCGGTCGATGGCGGAGAGCAGCGAGCCCTGCCGCTCGCCGCCGAGCGTGCGGACGAGCTCGAGATTGGCGCGCGTCGCGGCATCGATGAGCATCGCCGCACCCGCCGGCTCGTGGACCGGCGGCGACAGGGGCGCGCGGGTGGCGATCTGCGTGCGCTCGACATAGGTCGTGACGGCCGCCGCCGCAGTCAGTTCCAGCCGCGAGAAGGCGCCGAAGCCGTCCAGCGTGCCGACGTTGAAATAGGCGGAGAGTCGACGCTCGGCAATCGCCCCGTCGAAGACGTCGCGCGGCGTCGGCGATACGGCCTTGAATCCGCGCCAGAGTTCGGCGAGGTGCCCGTCCGCGTAAAGCGCGTCGGAGACAACGATCTCGCGCGGATCGATGCGGGCGATGTCGGCGGCGAGGCGACCGCCATCGGTCTCAGCGACCCGGAACTCACCGGTGGAGATGTCGACCCAGGCGAGGCCATAGGCATCGGCCATGCCGGCCGCGGAGGTCCTGGCGCGGGCGACCGCGAGCAGGAAGTTGCTGCGGCGGGGCTCCAGCAGCGAATCCTCGGTCAGGGTGCCCGGCGTGACGAGACGGACGACGTCGCGCTTCACCACCGACTTCGCGCCGCGCTTCTTCGCCTCCGCCGGGTCCTCGATCTGCTCGCAGACCGCCACCTTGAAGCCGAGCTGGATGAGGCGCTGGAGATAGTCGTCCGCCGCATGGACCGGCACGCCGGCCATGGGAATGTCCTCGCCGAGATGCTTGCCGCGCTTGGTCAGCGCGATGCCGAGCGCCCGCGAGGCCTGCACGGCATCGTCGAAGAACAGTTCGTAGAAATCGCCCATCCGGTAGAACAGCAGCGAGTCCGGATTGGCTGTCTTGATCTCGATATACTGCTCCATCAGCGGCGTGACGCGGCTGTCCGCCTCGGCGGGCGGGGTCACGGCGGGCTGGGGTTTCGCGGCGTCGAGCATCGGCGGCGACGCTCGCAGGTGAGGGCGGGGATTTCAACCGGAAGTCCCGCACAGCCCACAGGCTTCGCCTGGCGGGGACTTGCAGGCGGTTTCTCACAGGATGCGGGCGAGATCCGCCTGAACGGCCTTCAGCTTCGGCAAGAGCCCGGCCCGCAGCAGGTCCGGCGGAAAGCGGGCGGCCTGGGTGCCGACATTGATGGCGGCGAGGGTCCGGCCGGCGCGGTCGACCACCGGCACGGCGATGGAG